>DASYLQ010000678.1:0-1516 GCA_036009485.1 Janthinobacterium sp. | reverse complement strand
ATCGACCCGGACGAGCCGATGGTGTGGCGCGGCCCGATGGTCACGCAGGCGCTGCAGCAGCTGCTCGACCAGACCAATTGGCGCAACCTGGATTACTTGATCGTCGACATGCCGCCCGGCACCGGCGACATCCAGCTGACGCTGTCGCAAAAAGTGCCGGTCACCGGCACTTTCTGCGACAGGGTCAGCTGGATGTCGCCGGTACCCGGCGGCATGTCGACCACCAGGTAGTCGAGGTCGCGCCAGTTGGTCTGCTCCAGCAACTGTTGCAGCGCCTGGGTGACGATAGGACCGCGCCAGACCATGGGCTCGTCCGGGTCTATCATGAAACCGATCGACGACACCTGCAGGCCGTGGTTTTCGAGCGGCTCCATGGTCTTGCCGTCGGTGCTTTCGGGGCGCCCGCTGATGCCCAGCATCATCGGCTGCGACGGGCCATAGATATCGGCGTCGAGCATGCCGACGACGGCGCCCTCGGCCGCCAGCGCCAGCGCCAGGTTGACCGCGGTGGTCGACTTGCCGACGCCGCCCTTGCCGGAAGCGACCGCGATGATGTTCTTCACGTTCGGCATCAGCTTGACGCCGCGCTGCACCGTGTGCGGGATGATCTTGAAATACACGTTGGCGCTGACCTTGGGCGCACCCGGCAGGGCCGCCAGCGCGCTTTCGACGCTGGCCTTGATGCCCTCGATCTGGCTTTTTGCCGGGTAACCGAGTTCGATATCGAGTGAGATGGCGCCGTCTTCGACCTTCAGATTTTTCACCGATTTGGAGGAAACGAAATCTTTTGTCGTGTTTGGGTCAACGATCGCGGACAGCGCCGCCTTGACGTCTTCTACTGTGAGGCTCATGAAAATCTCCGTGTGTGAGCCCGAAGTCTAGCGCAAAACGGCCGCCATCGCTGCGCAAAAAGGGGCGGGCCGGCCGGCGCACCCTGCGCAGCGGGGCTTTCCGCTGTTAAAATGCTGCTTTTATCCACACTAAGCGCATCAATATCATGACTCGCAAGCTGTTCGTCACCACTGCCCTGCCTTACGCAAACGCCGCCTTCCACATCGGCCACATGATGGAATACATCCAGGCCGATATCTGGGTCCGTTTCCAGCGAATGCAAAGGGATGAAGGCAAGGCGCGCGAGGTGCATTTCGTCGGCGCCGACGATACCCACGGCACGCCGATCATGATCGCCGCTGAAAAGGAAGGCATCACGCCGCAGGACTTCGTCGCCAGGATCGCCGCCGGCCGGCCGCAGTACCTGAACGGCTTTTTGCTCAATTTCGATAACTGGTATTCGACCGACTCGCCGGAAAACGTCGAGCTGTCGCAGGGCATCTACCGCAAGCTGCGCGACGCCGGCCTGATCGTCACCAAGACGGTGGACCGCTTCTACGACACGGCCAAGGGCATGTTCCTGGCCGACCGCAACATCAAGGGCCAGTGCCCGACCTGCGGCGCGAAAGACCAGTACGGCGACAATTGCGAAGTGTGCGGCGCGGCCTACCAGCCGACCGAGCTG
>DASYLQ010000677.1:0-4212 GCA_036009485.1 Janthinobacterium sp. | reverse complement strand
AACCTCAGCTTGTCCTTCTGATAAATTTTCGGCTGTCTTTATTGAGTACTCATGTTCTGAAGCGATTTCCTTTAACTGCGAGCAATCAGTTATTTCTTTTTATTTTTTAACCTTGCTTGCTTCCAGAGTTTGTGATGAACTCAAAATATAAATCATGGCCGATAATATAATTGTGTTTTGCATTTTATTAAATTGTAAGATGTAAATTTAAAAAATTTCCTTTCGATTATTTCTTCATGGGTGATTAATATTAAGGTGTATATTATTAAATTTTCAATCACAGCTATCAGAATTTTTCTCACATTGCGGAGCTGAATCTTTCAACTGCTGATAGCGATATAGCCGTTCGTTAAGCGTCTCCTTCAGTAGTCTCGCAGCATTATCGAAGCGATAATCGCGCTCCTCCATTTTTGCTAGCAACAACCTCATTCCTGTATGATCAAGAAGCCCGGGTGAGCTATAGCAATTACCAAGTTCGTCAAGACCTTTTCGAAAATCTGTAATTGCTTCGATATATTTTTCCTCAAGGAAATTCGCATTTCCAGAATCGAAGTGCTTTTTTACGTTCATATATCGTCTCGCGTGGGGTGAATTGTTATTTGAAGAGTGGTTTGAGGTTTTTATATATTCCATAACGACAATTTTTGAGAAAATATAATTCGATGGGTCTTGTAAAAAAAACGATATAACTAATTTATTTATTGTCGATAAGATTAAGTTTTCCATTTTCTCCTTCGTAATAACCTAGATTTAATTCCTTGGCGACATCCTTTGCTGATTGTTTTGATGCTGCATCGAATGGCATGCCGCCAAGCAGGACCAATCTGTTTGTTTCATCTTGTACCTGTTTTTTTATTTCTGGTTCATTAACGCTAGCTGGTGTCATGGATGTTCTTAGAAAGGCGAACTGGCCAGTGCCACTTTGGCAAATGGCCAAAACTTGTTTGGTATTGACGATATAAGCGGCGTCGGTTCCGCTAAATGATACGTCGGTGTGTGGTGGATTGTCGTATGGATGAGTATGGAACGTTCCAATAACTTCTTTCTTGTCCGTTATGTTTAAGTTTGGAAAATAGCTGTCTTTTTGCGAGTCAGTTCCCATATTGGTCATGGATAGTTCGCCATTCTTGTCTGTTACAATAACTCCACCAAATTCCTGGCTATGGCCGGCTGGAAAACTTTTCCCCCATAATGAGTTAAAGTCATTTTGCATGTTATCCGCTATAACAATGGTTTTCGGCGCAGTAGCGGGTGAAGAAATGTTTTTCAAATCTTCCGCCCTGGTTATTGCGGGTCTTGAATGCAGTTCGGCATCCGCTGCGTTCAGCAGGCTACGATTGTCCGGTGATGTTGGAGCCTCACCGGCGGTATTTCGTTCCGATGCATTGTCATTTTTATCAGCGTCTTTTCCCGGGACCGTATTCGCGGCGCTGGCAACGCCCCCCGCCAACGCCGCCCCGCCCATATTAATATCCACATCCTTGCCATTGATCCGCACCGGCCCCGAGGCCTCGATGTCGATGCGCGTGCCGCCCAGCGTGATCGTGCCGTCGCGGCTCATGCGGAAACTGGCCGCGCCGACCTCGATCGCCAGTTCCTCGCCGGCTTCGATGCCGTAAGCCTTGCCGACCCGGGTGGATTTGCCGCCCAGTACCTGGGCCGTCTGCGACAGGGCCACCGTGGTGTTCATCGCCGCCCCCACCGACACCTGGTACAGCCCGCCCACGCTGAGGGCCTTGGCCAGGCCCACCGTCTCGGTCTTGGCCAGGTCCACGCGCTCGTTTTTCTCGCCATGGATGCGGATCTGCTCGTCGCGGCCGACCCGCTCGCGGCGTTCGCCGTGCACCGTGATCGTTTCATCGCGGCCCACCGTCTCGTGGCGGTCGCGCCCGACGTCGACGCCCTCGTCGCGCAGCACCGTCTTGTTCCTGTCGTTGCCGACCCAGTGCGATTCGTCGTGCTCGACTTCGATGCGCTGGTTTTTCTCGGCGTGCAGCCAGAGTTCTTCCTCCCCTTTCATATCCTCGAAGCGCAGCGCGTTGGCGTGGGCCGCGCGTCCGCCGTTGCTCGAGCGCGTCAGGATGCCGCTCTGCGTCTTGTTGGCCGGCAGTTCCCAGGGCGGCATATGGCTTTCGTTGTAGACGCCGCCGACGATCAGCGGCCGGTCAGGATTCCCGTCGAGGAATTGAACCACCACTTCCTGGCCCACGCGCGGCAGGCTGATCTGGCCGAAATTGGCGCCGGCCCAGCTCGTCATGACCCGCACCCACGGCGAACTGGCCGCGTCGTACTTGCCCAGCCGGTCCCAGTGGAATTGCACGCGCACCCGGCCGTACCGGTCGGTGTGGATCTCTTCCCCCGCCGGGCCGACCACCTTCGCCGTCTGCGCGCCGGGAATGCACACCGCGCTGCTCTGGAAGCCGCGCTGCGGGCGCCAGGGAATGCTCTTGCGCAGGCAGGTGAAGCGGTTGCGGTAGCTCGACAGCGCGGCGCGGCCGTCCTGGTAGTTGTTGCTGGCGCTGTGGCGCACCGACAGGATCAGGTATTCGCGCGCGCCGACGTCGCCGCCCAGCGCCTCGCCGGGCGCGCTGCGGGCGCGGCCGCCGCTGAAGTGGCCGCTCAGCGTGAACCAGCGGCCCGGCTGGGCCGTGCGGTCGTTGCCGCCGGCATCGAAGTCCTGGCCGCGGGCGTCCTGCGCTTCCATGCGCCGCGCCGCCAGCGCGACGCCGCCGTCGTCGTCCCTGAAGCCGTAGGCGCCGGTGCTTTCATAGAGCTCGAGCACGGGCACGGCGCCCTGGCGGTTCAGCGAGGCGCGGCCGGCGCGGTCGGGACGGGCGCGCTTGAAGTCGTAGCTGCCCAGCGTGGTCAGGCCGGGACCGACGCGCCGCTGCGCGCTCCAGCGCTGCACGCCGTCGTCCTCGCCGGCGCCGCCCTGCATCCGGTAGGGCATGTCGCTGCGTTCGCCGTCGATGGGGCCGGCCCCGGTGCTGTCGTCGCCCAGCCACCAGGTATGGCCGTCGAAGCGGTGTTCGTACCAGTAGAACAGGCCGGCGTCTTCCAGGCGCCGGTGCAGGTGGTTGTAGTCGCTTTCGTTGAATTGCACGGCCATGGTCAGCGTCGGCAGGGCGCCGGCCAGGCGGTAGCGGTAGTCGCGCTGCAGGTAGCGCTGGAAGGTCTGGTCGCAGATCTCGGTCAGGCTCAGGTGCTGGAAGACCACGCTGTCGCGGCCCAGGCGCAGCCAGGCCAGCCAGGGCTTCAGCACCATCCGGTAAAAGGCGAAGCCGCCATCGGTGCGCACGAAGGCGAACTCGAAGACGTGGCCGTTGAAGTAGCGCGGCGTGCCGTCTTCGCGCAGCAGCGAGATGGTCACCATCTTGCCCATGACGGCGGTGAGGGGGATGCCGGCATCGTCGGACAGCACTTCGACGGTGTAGCAAAAATCGCGCGACAGGCCTTCGTCGGCCTCGAGGCTGTTGGCCAGCATCAGCACGTCGTCCGGGCCGTCCCGGCGCGGAAAATCCAGGCGCAGCAGGCGCCGGCCCTGCATGTCGCGGTCGAGCGCGGCGAGAGCCGCGGTATCGCCCTGGAACAGATTCATGGTATTTCCCCTTATCTGCAAAGCAATAGGGGACTTTACCGAGCACGGCGTTCGCCGCGTTGACTAGCGTCATGAAAGACGGCATGCAGGACGGCCTTCCCGTCCGTCGCGACGCCGCTTAAGGAGTTTGCACTTTGGCGTTGGCTGGCAGATGCGACAGATAAGCGTGGATTTGCGCCACCACGGCCGCGCCTTCGCCGACCGCCGCCGCGACCCGCTTGGTGGAATTGGCGCGCACGTCGCCGATGGCGAACACGCCCGGCACGCTGGTCGCGAGCGGCTGGCGCGCGTCGTGGCCGGTCTTCACGAAGCCGCGGTCGTCGACCTGGACGTTGCAGCCTTGCAGCCATTGCGTCGCGGGATCGGCACCGAGGAACATGAACACGTTGCGGATCGGCCTCACGTCCTCGGCGCGCGTGTCGCGGTGGCGCCATTTCGTCGCCTCGACACCGGTGGCGGGGGAGCCCTCGAAGGCCACGATCTCGGTTCGCGTGAGGAGCTCGATGTTGCGCGTCGATTCGATGCGGTCGATGAGGTAACGCGACATGCTGGCGGCGAGGTCGGGGCCGCGCACCAGCAGCCACACCTTGCGAGCGTGGCTCGCGAGGAACACC
>DASYLQ010000676.1:0-1864 GCA_036009485.1 Janthinobacterium sp. | reverse complement strand
GTGGTGCGCGAAGTGACGGATTTCCTGCGCGAGCGGGTCAACACGATGATCGCCGCCGGCATCGATCCCTTGCGCCTGTGCGTCGATCCCGGCTATGGGTTCGGTAAGACCGTCGAGCATAATTACGCCATATTAAAAGCGACCGGGCGGATCCGCGCCGAGCTCGGCCTGCCGCTGCTGGCCGGCCTGTCGCGCAAGGCCATGATAGGCGCCATCACCGGCAAGCCGGTCGAGCAGCGCCTGGCCGGTAGCATTGCCGGCGCGCTGGCTGCGGTAGCGCAGGGTGCCGAGATCGTTCGCGTGCATGATGTTGCAGAGACGGTCGACGCGCTCAAAGTATGGCAAGCGGCGCACTGAACGCCGGCTTATCAACCTACCTGAAAGAGAAAAACATGGGACGTAAATATTTTGGAACGGATGGCGTGCGCGGACTGGTCGGTGTCGCGCCGATCACGCCCGATTTTGTCATGCGCCTGGGTTATGCCGCTGGCCAGGTGCTGGTCAAGGCGCAGACGGCGACGGCGCGCCCGACGGTATTGATCGGCAAGGACACGCGTATTTCCGGCTATATGCTGGAAGCGGCGCTGGAAGCGGGCTTTTCCGCGGCCGGCGTCGATGTCATGCTGGCCGGGCCGATGCCGACGCCGGCCATCGCCTACCTGACGCGGGCGCTGCGCCTGGCGGCCGGCGTGGTGATTTCCGCCTCGCATAATCCGTATCAAGACAATGGCATCAAATTCTTTTCGCACCAGGGCGCCAAGCTGCCGGACGCGGTCGAACAGGATATCGAACAGGCGCTCGATGCGCCGATCAATTGCGTGCCGTCGGAAAAGCTGGGCCGCGCCAAGCGCCTGGACGACGCTCAGGGCCGCTATATCGAATTTTGCAAGAGCACCTTCCCGAATGAGCTGGACTTGCGCGGCTTGCGCATCGTCGTCGATTGTGCCCACGGCGCCGCCTACAATATCGCGCCGCACGTGTTCCATGAATTGGGTGCTGAAATCATCGCCATTGGCAACAAGCCGGACGGTTTCAACATCAACGCCGGCTTTGGCGCGACGGCGCCGGACGCGATGTCGGCGGCGGTGCTGGCGCATGGCGCCGACCTCGGCATCGCGCTCGACGGCGACGCCGACCGCCTCATCATGTGTGACGCCAGCGGCCGCCTGTATAACGGCGATGAGTTGCTGTATGTAATGGTCAAGGACCGCCTGGCGGCCGGCCCGGTGCCGGGCGCGGTCGGCACTTTGATGACGAATATGGCGCTCGAAGTGGCGTTCAAGCAAATGGGCGTCGGCTTCGCCCGCGCCAAGGTCGGCGACCGCTACGTGCTGGAAGTGATGCAGGAGCGCGGCTGGATCCTCGGCGGCGAGGGCTCGGGCCACCTGTTGTGCCTGGACAAGCACACCACCGGCGACGGCATCGTCTCGGCGCTGCAAGTGTTGTCGGCCCTGAAGCGCAGCGGTCAGTCGCTGGAAGAGTGCACCCGCGAACTGGTGCTGTTCCCGCAGACCTTGATCAACCTGAAAGTGCAGCCCGGCTTCGACTGGGCCAAGAACCCGGCCATGGTCAGCGAAAAGGAAAAAGTGGAGCGAGAGCTGGGCGACAACGGCCGCGTGCTGATCCGCGCCTCCGGCACAGAACCTTTGATTCGGGTGATGGTCGAAGCAAAGAGTGCCGAGCATGCGGCGGCGATGGCGCGGCGCATTGCAGACAAGGTTGCGGTGTAGGTAACTCAGAAACCGAACCGCAAAACCAGCAAGCAGCAAACGAACGGCAAACGGCTCGGTTTCCCCATCGTTATTGACGGAAATCGGTAGCCCGGTTATCATGTCGGCTTCGGAGTGTGGCGCAGTCCGGTAGC
>DASYLQ010000675.1:0-7036 GCA_036009485.1 Janthinobacterium sp. | reverse complement strand
AAAGCCTAGTTCGAGACGTCGACAGCGATCAGTTGTCAGGACGCTGTAGCAGGTCGAGCTTCTCCTGTGCCAGCGCTTGCGCCCGGCGTTCCGCGTCAGCCAGCCTGTCGTTGACCAACGCTATTTCCCGGCTGTGCACAGCCAGAACGGTGCGGGAGTCGGCCAGTTCGCGTTGCAATAGCTCCTGTTTCGCCATTATAGGCGGCCGCGCAGCCAGCATTTCCGTGGCTTGAGAGGTAGCTTGGGCCAGCTCGGATCGCAGTTGTGCCAGGTCCTGTTGCGCCGCGCGGCACTCGCCATGCAAACGCTCGTTTTCTTCGACCATGCGCGCCAGTTGGCCCGCGTGCTGGGCCGCCGTGCTCTGCTTGAGCTCCAAGCGGTGTCGCAACCGGCCCAGTTCGTGATCCTGTTGTGCAATGCGCCGCTCGAAAGACTGGCGCTCCTCGGTCCGTTGCGCCACGCTCGATTCCTGATAGTGCTCGAACTGAGTGCGCGCGTGCGTCAACTGCTGGTTGACGGCAACCACCTCGGCCGCGCGGTCTGCCAAGCGCTGGGCCAGTCCGGCGTTGTCGCTCTGCGTGGTCGCCAGTAGTACGCTTTGCGACTGCACTTCAGCCTGGAGCCGCGCGATCACACCGGTGGCGCGCGCCAGATCGGCCGTCAAATCTGTTTTCTCCTCGCTCAGGGCGGCGTTTTGCGCGCGCGCAATCAGTTAAAGAGGAATTTGGGGATTTTTACACGAATCCCGGCCGACCCTCTATTCCAGGCATAATAATTGCTTTTACAACATTGTGATCTTGCCACCAGCAAGAACCGCAACAGGATTTCATCCTGCAGGACCCCGATCGCAGATAAAGTCTGCCGCCCAATTTGTGCCCCGCTTATCCAGCATGGTGCAATCAGTCCCTTCTTTTGTGCATTCGTCAAGATCAGCAATCCGCAGCCAACTTTAGCTTTCCACCCAAGTTGGGCCGAACATGGACCGAATCGACATCTCACCAGGGAGCCACCTCGTATGAGCATCACACGCCGTACCTTTATCCAGCAAATCGCCAAGCTTGGCGGTTTTTCCGCCGCCTACTCGACCATGAACGCCATGGGCTTGATCGCCCTGCCCGGCGCTTCCCTGTTGCCCGAACTACCCTCCGGCTTCGGCAAGGGGAAAAAAGTGCTGATCCTCGGCGCCGGCATCGCCGGCCTGGTCTCCGCCTATGAATTGCGCAAAGCCGGCTACGAGGTGACGGTGCTGGAGGCGCGCAACCGTCCCGGCGGCCGCTCCTGGTCGGTGCGCAAGGGCTCGGTGGTTGAATTTACCGACGGCAGCAAGCAGGAATGCTCATGGGAAGACGGCCATTACCTGAACGCCGGTCCGGCGCGCATTCCTTCGCACCACACCCATTTGCTCGATTATTGCCAAAAGCTGGGCGTGCCGCTGGAAGTGGAAGTGAACTTTTCCCGTTCCGCGCTGATGCAATCGGAGCGCCTGAACGGCGGCCGCTCCGTCGAACAGCGCCAGGTCATGCACGATACCCGCGGCTATCTGGCCGAACTGCTGTCCAAGGCGGTGAGCCAGCGCGCGCTGGACCAGGAACTGTCGCATGACGACACGGTCCGCCTGCTGGATTTCCTGCAAGGTTACGGCGACCTCGGCAAGGACGGCAAATACACCGGCACGACGCGCGCCGGTTTCGTCACGCCGCGCAGCGCCGGGCCGGCGATCATGAAGTTGCACGACCCGCTAAAATTGAGCGAGTTACTCGCAGCAAACATGCAAAAAGGCGAATTCTATGAAGAACAGATCGACTGGCAAGCCACCATGTTCCAGCCGATCGGCGGCATGGACCGCATTTCCTATGGCTTCGCCAAGGTGGTCGGCGACCTGATCACCTATGAGGCGCCGGTCAGCGAAATCACGACCGGCCCGGATTCCGTCACCGTCGCCTATACCAAGGACGGCCGCCAGCATACGGTCAGCGCCGACTGGTGCATTTGCACGATGCCGATTTCGATACTGGCCAAGACCAAGAACAACTTCACGCCGGAAACGAAGAAGGCTTTTACCGGCATGCCGATGGCGGCCGCGTACAAGATCGCCTGGGAAGCGCCGCGTTTCTGGGAAAAAGAAAACCGCATTTACGGCGGCATCAGTTTCCCGGACCAGACCGTCGACCTGGTCTGGTATCCGTCGGACAAGCTGTTTTCGCCGACCGGCATCATCATCGCCGGCTTCAATGGCGAACGCGACGATGCGACCGGAGCGCCGACGCCATTCGGCGCCCTGTCGCGCCAGGAAAAACTGGCGGCCTCGCGCCAGGCGGTCGACAAGCTCCATCCGGGCAAATCATCGCTGTTGAGCAAGCCGATCTATATCAGCTGGCAGCAAATCCCCTATTCCCTCGGCTGTTACGCGAATAACCACCTGGACTCCAGCCAGACCGCCTATGTGCAACTGGACAAGCCGGAGGGACGCACCATCTTCGCCGGCGATTACCTGTCGCACCTGGTCGGCTGGCAAGAAGGCGCAACGCTGTCCGCACACCGGGCCATTGCGCGCATCGCCGGAACGGTGCACGCCTGACCCTGCCATGTTCGGATACCGGTAGCGGCGACGGCGGTTGCACCGTGGCCGGCGCCGCACTCGCAGGCGCCGGCCATGCTGCGGGCCAGCGCTATTGGATCGACAGCTGCTTGCCGCCGGTGCCGGCTTTTTTCGGCAAAGTCAGTTCGAGGACGCCATCGGTATACCTTGCCTGGGCGGCGGCGTCGTCCACTTCCTGCGGCAAGGTGAAGCTGCGGTATTGCTGGCCATAAAAACGCTCGCTGCGCAGCATATTGCCGCCGCCATCGCCGGTGGTGGCATCGTTGGCCTGCCTTTCCTGCTTGACTTCAGCGCTGATCGAGACGCGGTTGCCGTCGATCGACACTTTGATGTCATCCTTTTGCACGCCGGGCATTTCCGCCTTGATTACATAATTTTGCTGGTTTTCGGCGATATCGACACGGATCGGCGGCGCCGCTTCGCGCCCGCGCAAGGCTGGAGCGGTAAAGAAATCGCGGAACAACTCGTCGAAGTCGCTGAATGGATCGAAGCGGACCAGCGGGCCGAACGGTTCACGCCTGGTAATATTGTTTGCCATGGTCAAAACCTCCTCATTATATTGGATAAAAATGCCGGCATCGCTGCCGGCATGGCCGAAGGCGCCACGTGGGCGGCGCCGGTCTCTTATCCTAAAATGACGCTGACCACCGCGTTTGATTTCCCTCAAATTCGCGTCATGCGGAAAGTCAATACGCGTTAATGCTCTGTCCGCTAGCGCGGTAAGCGGCGCCGGACCTCCGCCCTTTCCGGCTGGACCCAGCAAACCAGGTCGCTGCTACGCAAATCGACCATGATATCGTCGCCGGGTTCCAGGCCGCCGTGCTGGCGCACCAGCTCGCCGGCGGCGTCCAGCCACAGCACATCGGCGCCGCAGCGCAGCGCCACCCGGCTGTGGGTTCCCAGGTTAAGCCGGGTTTCCACCCTGCCGCCGACCGGATTCGCGCTGCGCCAGGGGCCGCTCTCCGGCAAGGCCAGGCGGATGGCCGAAGGCGCGATCATCCATTGCAGCAATTGACCGATGGCCAATTCCGGCTGATGCGGCACGCGCAGCACGGCGCCGTTGGCGCCTTCCCAGCACAGCAGGGTCGCGCCGGCCTGCGCCTCGTGGCAGGCGACGCGGGCGCTGAACAGATTGCGATGTCCGAGCAGGCGCGCCACGTCAACGCTATTCGGACGGGACAGGACTTCGGACGGCGCCCCCTCTTGCGCGATGCGTCCACCGTTCAGGATGGCGACGCGGTCGGCCAGCAGCGCCAGATGCGGATCATGGCTGACGGCCAGCGCCGGCAAGCCGAATTCATGGACTTCGGAAATCAGCTCGGCCATGATCTCGTCGCGGGTGGTGGCGTCCAGCGACGACGTCGGTTCGTCCAGCAACAGCAGTTGCGGCTTGCGCGCCAGGGCGCGGGCCAGCGCGACGCGCTGTTGCTGGCCGCCGGACAGGGCCGCCGGATATTGTTCGGCCACCTGCTGCAGCCTGACGCGGGCCAGCAATTCCTGCGCCTGCGCGCGCCGCTGTGGCCCGCGCGGCAGCGCAAAGGCGACGTTTTCCCAGGCGCGCAAATGGGGAAACAGGGCATAACCCTGCGGCATGTAGCCGACGGCGCGGTGTTGCGGCGGCAAGCCGTTGAACGGTTCGCCCTGCGCCGGCAGCAAGCCGGCTATGGCGCGCAGCAAGGTAGTCTTGCCCTCCCCGCTCTGGCCCAGCAGCACGGTGAAACCCTGGATATCGAAAGACGCTTCCAGGCGGACGGGATGGGCGATGCGGTAGGCTATGCGCATCATTATTACAATAATCGCTGGCGGCGCGAAGCCAGGCCCAGTATCAGGGGCAGCGGCATGGCCACCAAAAAGAATACCCATAACAGCGGATATACGGAAGGCAATCCGATGTCTTGCAGGTTGACCCAGAGTTTCACCGGTATGCCCTGGGGATAATAGGCCAGGATCAGCACGATGCCGAACTCGCCCAGCGAGCGCACCCAGGCCAGCGCGACGCCGGTGGCCAGGCCCAGCCGCGCCAGCGGCAGGCTGACCAGCCAGAACGTCATCCATGGCGACTTGCCCAAGGTCAGGGAAATATGCTCGAGTTCGCGGGGCACGCCTTCGAAGGCCGAACGGGCCGCCACCACGTAATACGGCAGGGCGCCATAAAATTGCGCCAACACGAAGGCGGCCGGGACATTGGTCAATTCGATGCCGGCGCGCGCCGCCAGCCCGCCGACCGGGCCGTAAGGGCCGACCAGGATGGCCAGCAAAATGCCCATCGCCAGCGGCGGCGTCAGCAGAGCCAGCAAGAGCAGTGCGTCGAGCAACCACTTGCCGCGAAAGGATTGGCGCGCCAGGAACCAGGCCAGCGGCGTGCCGAGCAACACGACCAGCAGCAGCGCCACCAGGCTGTATCCCAGCGACACGCCGATCGCCGCGCCGTCGCCTGGCGCGAAATGCAAGTCTTGCCAATGGGTGGCAAAGGCCAGCGCGATGAAGGGGCCGGCGATCAGCAGCAAGGTGAAGGCGCCGATCAGCGCCGGCGTGCGCGCGCGCCGCAGGCCGTCAGCGGCCTGCAGGTCGGCCAGCGCTGTCATACCGGATCTATCCTGGCCCTCATTGTATCGGTCCGCCCTTGGGCAGGCTGTAGCCATTTTCTTCCAGCATCTTCTGGCCTTTCGGACTGAGCAGGAACTGGACAAACTTCTCGCCCAGCGCATGCTGTTTACTATCGTTCAGCACGGTAGCATAAAACACCAGCGGCTGGGTAGCCAGGGTATTCACCTTGCCGTTGGGCAGAGTGATATCGAATTTCACCGTCTTATACCATTCGGCGTCCATGTCTGGATTGCTCAGGTTGACTTCGTCGGCCAGCTGGATGAACGGCAGATGGCGCGACTTCGCGGCGCTCAGATAAGCGGAGGATGCGTCGATCTGGCCGGCGTCCAGGCGCGACAGCAGCGAAGGTTCAGCCAGGATCTGCCGCGGATTCTGGTAAGGCCCCAATACCTTTTCCACCATGCCTGGCTGCTTGTAGAAATTTTGCGCCAGCAGCATGGTGAAGATGATGTTCTGCCCTTGCGGATCGGTGGCCGGATCGGTGCGGCCGAAACGCAGGCCCGGCGATTGCAGCACTTCATACCAGTTTTTCTTGCCTTGGGCAGCGGCGTCCAGGTCGGCGGCGAACTTGCTTTTCGGGCTGTAGGCAATCACCATCTCGGTGCTCGCCACCGGCAGAGCCGGCCCGATCATATTGACTTTCCTGAGGATGTGGATTGGCCCCGGGGTGATCGAAATGAAGACGTCGGCCTGCAGCAGCTTGCCTTCGATCTGGTGCGCCAACCCATACGCGCCCTGGCCGATGCCCTGGTAATCGACGCCGTTTTCCCTGGCGAAGGCGGGGCCGATGACATGGTCCATCACCACGCCCATCGAACCGGCATAGGCGACGCGGAAGGCGTCCGCGGCCTGTGCCGCCGAGGCGGCGCTGATACCGGCGCCGAGCAACAGCATGCCGGCGAGTTTGTACATTTTCATCGAATTCATTATTGTTTTCCGGTAGAAGCATCGAAATAGCGAGCCGCTATATTTTCGCCGCTGCATTCTCACCGCTGTATTTTCACATATATGTCGAAAGCTGTACAGGCGGGCTCCGGCGCCCCGTGGCCGCAACCATAAGGCCATGCAGCTGGTCATGGCGATCATGCATGCAGGCCATCTTTCCTGCGCTGCCTTGCATCTTTTGCTGATAAGCTAGGCTGCTGCCGGCCACCCTCCGCCGCGGCGCTGCCGGTTCAGGGGGGCGGGGGACGGGCCAGGGTCTGCTGCTGCCGGCACTCCGGCCAACCTGTAAAAGGCCGCCGCCTGCGTGACGAGCGGCGTCGTCACGGTTTGGTCGTCCTTGCCGCTGATGGGTAATAAAACGGCGCGAAGACGGCGCTCAGTTCATCGCAGTTGCCGCGTAAAAACATCAGGTCTCAGCCGCTCGCGTAATTCCCGCGCCACTTGCTGGCGCCTTGTTTCTGAAACGAAACGTCCAATGTCGACATAGCCACCGGGCCCCTGCAGCCGGATCAGCTTTTGCTTCCGGCCCGGCAAAACAACCCAGGTGCGGCGCGGGTCGAAGCGGTGCTCCATGGCTTGCCCGCCCACCACCCGCTCCAGCAGCAGAAAATTATCGCCCAGCGCAAGGTGTTCGTGGTCGGCGGCATGGCGGGCGTAATACAGAAAGGCCCAGGCCAGCGCCGTCATTTCAAGGAAGGAAAACAGCAGCACATACCAGGCGCCCTGCAGCGTCAGTGCAATGGCGATGGAAAACGACAGGCAGCATTGCAGCGCGTAGGCGCCGGCCAGTTGCCGCGGCGACAGCGAGCAATTGCGCTCCAATAGCCATTCCTGCTTGTTCATGTCTGGTTTTCCCATCCATCGGCCAACTTGGGATATTTTACG
>DASYLQ010000674.1:0-3858 GCA_036009485.1 Janthinobacterium sp. | reverse complement strand
TCCGGCAGCGGCGAGGCCACGGTCAGCGCCATCGCGCTGGAAGACCCGCACGGGGCGCCGCTGGAAGTGGTGAACGTCGGCGCCGAGGTGACCCTGAGCATCAAGGTCGCGGTGCATGCGCCGCTGCCGCGCCTGGTGCTCGGCTATATGATCAAGGATCGCCTGGGCCAGCAAATCTTCGGCACCAATACCCACCACTTGCAATTGCCGCTGGAAAACCTGACGGCCGGCCAGCAGATCGAATACCGCTTCCGCTTTCCCCTCAACCTGGGGCCCGGCAGCTATTCGGTCACCACCGCCCTGACCAGCAGCGAGACGCATCTGGGCGATAATTACGAATGGCGCGACCTGGCTTTCCTGTTTATCGTGATGAATATGAACCGCAAGATCTTTGTCGGCAGCAGCTGGATGGAACCCGGCGTGGAGATCGTCGTATGAGCGAGTCCTTTTACCGCGCCTTCGAAGACCGTTACCGCGGCTCGCGCGAAGTGATCAAGGCGCGCCTGCGCGCCTATGCCGGTTTCATCGCGCCGCTGGCGGCGGACACCCCGGCGGCGGCGCTCGATCTCGGTTGTGGCCGCGGCGAATGGCTGGAACTGCTGGGCGAAAGCGGCTTCGCCGCGCGCGGCGTCGACCTCGACGACGGCATGCTGGCGGCCTGCCGCGAACGCGGCCTGGACGTGCTGCGCGCCGACGCCCTGTCCAGCCTGCGCGCCCTGCCGGACGCCAGCCAGGCGCTGGTCTCGGCCTTCCATCTGGTCGAGCACATTCCCTTCGACGCCGTGCAAGAACTGATCCGCGAGGCGCTGCGCGTGCTGCGCCCGGGCGGCTTGCTGATCATGGAAACGCCGAACCCGGAAAACCTGACGGTGGGCGCCTCCAGTTTTTATCTGGATCCTTCGCACGAGCGGCCGATCCCGCCGGCGCTGCTGGATTTCGTCGCCGGCTTCCACGGTTTCGCCCGCCATACCGTGGTGCGACTGCAAGAGCAGGCGCAATTGCATACACCGGCGCCGATCGGCCTGATCAACGTGCTGGAAGGGGTCAGCCCGGACTATGCCGTGGTGGCGCAAAAAGCCGCCGGCGCGGCGCTGATGGCGCGCTTCGACGCTCCCTTCGAGGCCGCTTACGGCATCGGCCTGGCGACACTGGCGCAGCGCTACGACAAACAGGCCGAACAGGAACACGCGCAACTGGTGGCGGCCTTGGACAGCCTTCACGGCCAGATCGGCCTGGTCGAGCGCGAGGCTGGCCAAGGCCTGGCCGAGACGCAGAGGCGGCTGGCCGAGAGCGACCTGCGCCTGGCGCAACTGGAAAGCCGCAGCGCCGCACTCGAATTGCGCATCGTCGCCTTGCTCAGCAGTAGTTCCTGGCGCATCACCGCCCCCTGGCGCTGGGCCGGCGGCCATGTCGCGCGCCTGCGCGCGGCGCAACGCGAGAGCCGCATTGGCGCGGCGCTGAAACGGCGCGCCGCCAGCGCCCTGCTGGGCCTGCTACGCGCGGTGTTGCGGCGGCCGCGCCTGAAGCGCGCCGCGCGCAGCCTGCTGCGCTACGCGCCGGCGCTGCAGGCGCGCCTGCACGGGGCGATCTACCAGGCCGGCATGGCGCCGGCTCCGGCCGCCGGCGGCCAGCATGGGGAACTGTCGCCTCGGGCCTTGCAGGCATACCGCGAACTGAAAAAATCGCTGGAGGCGAAGAAACACTGATGCGCATTCTGATCGACTTGCAGGGAGCCCAGTCCGAGAGCCGTTTTCGCGGCGTCGGCCGGTATTCGCTGGCGCTGGCGCTGGGCATCGCCCGCAACGCCGGCCGGCACGAAATCTGGCTGTTGCTGAACGGCGGCCTGGGCGCGGCCATCGAAGATCTCCGCCGCGCCTTCGACGGCCTGGTGGCGCAGGAACGCATCCGCGTCTTCGACATCGCGGCGCCGGCGGCGCAAATGGCCGCGGCGAACGCCACGCGCGCGCGCGCTGGCGAATATCTGCGCGAATATGCGATCCGCCAGCTACGGCCCGACGCCGTGCTGGTGACCAGCCTGTTCGAAGGTTATGTCGACGACGCCGTGACCTCGGTCGGCGCCTTCGAAGACCGCACCGCCACGGCGGTGGTCCTGTACGACTTGATTCCCTACCTGAATCCGGGCGACTACTTGGCCGCGCCGGCGCAGCGCGAGTATTACCAACGCAAGATCGCCTCGCTGAAACGGGCCGGCCTGCTGCTGGCGATTTCCGATTATTCGCGCCAGGAAGCGATCGATGCGCTGGGCCTGGATGCGCGCAGCGTGGTGGCGATCTCCACCGCGGTCGACGGCAGTTTCCATCCGGGCCAGCCGGACGGCGCCGCCCTGGCCGCGCTGCACCGGCGCCTCGGCATCGGCCGGCCCACGCTGATGTATGCGCCGGGCGGCTTCGACGCGCGCAAGAATATCGACGGCTTGCTCACCGCCTTCAGCCTGCTGCCCGCGAGCCTGCGCAGCGCCTACCAGTTAGTGATAGCCAGCAAACTCGGAGATAACGAACGGCGCCATTTGACGGCCCACGGCAAGCGCTGCGGCCTGGGCGCGGACGAGTTGGTGCTGACGGGCTATATCAACGACGAAGACTTGATCGCGCTGTACCGCAGCACCGCCCTGTTCATCTTCCCTTCCCGCCATGAAGGCTTCGGCTTGCCGGCGCTGGAAGCGATGGCTTGCGGGGCGATCGTCATCGGCGCCGACAATACCAGCATTCCAGAGGTGATCGGCAGCGCCGAGGCGCTCTTCAATGCCGACCTGCCGCAATCGATCGCCGACAAGATGGCCCAGGTGCTGGCCGATCCAGACTTGCAAGAGCGCCTGCGCCGCCACGGCCGGGAGCAGGCCGCGCGTTTTTCCTGGGACGTCACGGCGCAACGCGCGCTGCGCGCCCTCGAAGCGCACTGCGCCGCCGCGCCGCCGCCCGCGCCGGCGGCCATCGCGCCGGCGCGCAAGCCGCGCCTGGCCTTCGTCTCTCCGCTGCCGCCTGAGCGCACCGGCATTGCCGACTATGCCGCACAACTCTTGCCGGCCCTGCTGGCGCATTTCGACGTCGAACTGGTGCTGCGCCAGGACAGCGTCATCCTGGCGCCGGAACTGGCGGCATTGCCGCAGCGCAGCGTCGCCTGGTTCGAGGAACACGCCGGCGGCTATGACCATATCCTCTACCAGTTCGGCAACAGTCCCTTCCACAGCCATATGTTCGCCCTGTTGCGCGCATTTCCCGGCGTGGTGGTGCTGCACGATTTTTTCCTCAGCGGCGTGCTGGCTTACGAACAAATGACGGGCGCCATCCCCGGCGCCTGGAGCCATGCCCTGTATCGCTCGCATGGATATCAGGCCTTGCTGGAAGCGCGCAACGATGGCGATGCCGCCAAGGAAACCTATCCCTGTAATCTCGAGGTGCTGGAAGGGGCGACGCGGGTGATCGTCCATTCCGAGCATGCGCTGACGCTGGCCCGTTCCTGGTATGGCGAACAAGCCGGCCACCACTGGAGCATCGTGCCCCTGCCGCGCGCCGCCCCGCCGCAGGAGGATCGGCTGGCGGCGCGGCGCGCCCTCGGCATCGACGCCGAGACCGTCCTGGTCTGCAGCTTCGGCTTCATCGCGCCGACCAAGCTGAGTCTGGAATTGCTGCAAGCCTGGACCGCTTCCTCGCTGCATGCCGACAGCCGCTGCGAACTGGTGCTGGTGGGCGCCAACCATGGCGGCGCCTACGGCGTGCAAGTGGCCGAAGCGATACGCGCCGCCGGCGCCGGCAAACGCATCCGCATTGCCGGCTGGAGCGACGACAAGGTCTACCGCCAATATCTGCAGGCCGCCGACGTTGGCGTGCAATTGCGCAG
>DASYLQ010000673.1:0-9319 GCA_036009485.1 Janthinobacterium sp. | reverse complement strand
GCATCGCGCCCTTCAGCATCTTGATCGTCTTGTCGGCAATATCTTGTTGCAGGAACAAGACGCGCAAGGCCGAGCAACGTTGGCCGGCGCTGTCGAAGGCAGAAGAAATCGCGTCTTGCACGACTTGCTCCGGCAAGGCCGAGGAATCGACGATCAGCGCATTCTGGCCGCCGGTTTCGGCGATCAGCGGGATATCGCGAGCTTCCGCGACCGCGCGTTTCGCCAGGGTGCGGTTGATCAGTTGCGCCACTTCGGTCGAGCCGGTGAAAATCACGCCCTTGACACGGTGGTCCTTGCACAGGCCGGCGCCGACGACTTCTCCGCGGCCCGGCAAGAATTGCAGCGCGCTGCGCGGGATGCCGGCTTCATGCAGCAATTGCACGGCGCGGTGGGCGATCAGCGGCGTCTGCTCCGCCGGCTTGGCCAGCACCACATTGCCGGCCGCCAGTGCGGCGCCTATCTGGCCGGTAAAGATCGCCAGCGGGAAATTCCACGGACTGATGCAGGTGACCGGACCCAGCGCCAGCGAGTTCGGCACATCATGTACTTGCGCCGCGTAATAGCGCAGGAAGTCGACCGCTTCGCGCACTTCGGCGATGGCGTTCGGCAAGGACTTGCCTGCTTCGCGGATCGCCAGCGCCATCAATTCCAGGCGATGCGTTTCATACAGGTCGGCGGCCCGGTTCAGCGCCTGGGCGCGCAGCGACGGTTCGGTGGTTTGCCAATCCATCGCATGCGCCGCCGCGCTATTCAAGGCCGCTTCGACATCGGTCGCGCTGGCCTCGATCACCTGGCCGACGATATCGTCGTTTTGCGCCGGGTTCTTGACCGCTTGCGCCGTCACGCCGACGCTGGCCGGAGCGTCGATCAGCGGCGCCGAATTCCAGCTGCGGCTTTCCGCCAGGCTTGCCGACATTTCGCGCAACACATCTTCATTGGCCAGGTCGATGCCGGACGAGTTTTTGCGCTCGCTGCCGAACAACTCCAGCGGTAAATTTATCCCGGTATGCATGGCGCCGCCCTGCTGGCGCGCCGCTTCAAACGGATCCTGGATCAAGGTTTCGATGGCGATTTTTTCATCGACGATCTGGTTGACGAAGGAGGAATTGGCGCCGTTTTCCAGCAAGCGCCGCACCAGGTAGGCGAGCAGGGTTTCATGCGAGCCGACCGGGGCGTAGATACGGCAGGGTTTATCCAGGTTGGTGGCGCCGACGACCTGGTCGTACAGGGTTTCGCCCATGCCGTGCAGGCACTGGAATTCATAATCGACTATGCCGTCTTGTTGGGCCCAGGTGTAAATCACCGACAGCGTCTGGGCATTATGGGTGGCGAATTGCGGATAAATCAGGCCGGCCGCATGCAGTAATTTGCGCGCGCAAGTCAGGTAGGAGACGTCGGTGTAGACCTTGCGCGTGTAAACCGGATAGCCGCTCATGCCGTCGACCTGGGCGCGCTTGATCTCGGCATCCCAATACGCGCCCTTGACCAGGCGGACCATGAATTTGCGGCCGCTGCGTTTGGCCAGGTCGACCAGGTAATCGATGACGAAGGGGCAGCGTTTTTGATAGGCCTGCACGACAAAACCGATGCCCTCGAAACCAGCCAGTTCGGGATCGAAAGCCATCGCTTCCATCAAGTCCAGCGACAATTCCAGGCGGTCGGCCTCTTCGGCGTCAATATTCAAGCCGATGCCATATTTTTTCGCCAGCAGCACCAGCGCTTTGATGCGTGGCAGCAATTCTTCCATCACGCGCGCATGCTGGGCGCGGCTGTAACGCGGATGCAAGGCCGACAACTTGACGGAAATGCCCGGTCCCTCCTTGATGCCGCGGCCATTCGAAGCCTTGCCGATGGCATGGATCGCCGTTTCATATGAAGCGTAATAACTGGCCGCGTCGGCCGCCGTTAGCGCCGCCTCGCCCAGCATGTCGTAGGAATAGCGATAGCCGCGCGCTTCATTGTCCCGGCTATTCTTGATCGCTTCGTCAATGGTCTGGCCGGTGACGAATTGATTGCCGAGCATGCGCATGGCCAGGTCGACGCCTTTGCGGATCAGCGGTTCGCCGCCCTTGGCGATCAATTTCGACAGCGCCGAACCAAGGCCGCGTTCGCTGCTGGTGCTGACCAGCTTGCCGGTAATCAGCAAGCCCCAGGTGGCCGCGTTGACGAACAGCGAAGGCGATTCTCCCAGGTGCCTGGCCCAGTCGCCCTTGCTGATTTTGTCGGCGATCAGGCGGTCCGCGGTTTGGCTGTCGGGAATACGCAACAACGCTTCGGCCAGACACATCAAGGCAACGCCTTCTTCCGACGACAGGGAAAATTCATGCATCAGCGCGTCCACGCCGGAAGACCGGCTGCGTTTTTCGCGCACGGCCGACACCAGCTGATGCGCCAGCGCCTGGGCTTGCGGATACACGGCGGCGCCGCTTTCCCGGGCAAAGTTGAGCAGCCATGAGACGGCGGCTGTTTCATCGCGGCGGTAGGCGGCGGTAATGGCCGAACGCAGGGGCAGCGGATCGCGCAGGATTTCGTCCTGGAATGCGGCGAATGGAAAAGGCGGCGACGCCATGTGGGCAGCAGAATACATGAGAGTTCTTTATGAAAATAACAATTAAACACAGCAAAACACGCCCCCTTGCGGCTGGCGAGCGTGTTCAGGAGGTGGAAAGATGATTCGATTGTAAGGGGAATTCTCATGGATTAATTTTGGTAATCCACGGTACTAGCCATACATAGTTTTTAATGAGACAATTTGACCAAATAAAATTTATAAGGGATTGTTCATCATGCTGGACAAAATCAGTAAGAAAATCCTGATGGAGTTGCAAAGCGACGGCCGCATCAGCAAT
Organism: Janthinobacterium sp.; assembly: GCA_036009485.1. GTDB lineage: Bacteria > Pseudomonadota > Gammaproteobacteria > Burkholderiales > Burkholderiaceae_D > Janthinobacterium. Next base: position 6,470 of record DASYLQ010000673.1, on the reverse strand, counting down.
GTGGAACTGGCTGCGCGGGTCAACCTGTCGCCGGCGGCCTGCCTGGAGCGGGTGCGCAAACTGCACGAATCAGGCTATATCATGGGTTATACGGCCCAGCTCAACCCGCAATTGCTTGACGTTTCCTTACTGGTTTTTATCGAAGTGGTGCTGGACCGCACCACGCCGGAAGTGTTCGATGCCTTCAAGCATAGCGTACAAATCATTCCAGAGGTACTGGAATGTCATATGGTGGCGGGCGGATTTGATTATCTGGTCAAGGCGCGCGTGAAGGATATGGCGGCTTACCGCGAGTTTCTCGGCAAGACACTGTTGCAAAAAGGGGTAAGAGAAACTCACACCTATGCGGTAATGGAAGAAGTTAAGAATACGACCAAATTGCCGATCAAGTAAAAATATTTAAACGCATTAGAAATACCGGTGAAGTGATGCACGATTTATCGGCGCCCATCTATGTCCAAGGCAAACACTGGGGCGGCTTCCGCATCGGTTACCGCTCCAGCAGCCGCGCCTGAATCACCATTGAAACGGCAGTTTTAATATGTGTCCTTCTGCGGGGCGATGCTTGGACCGATATTCGCGCGCTGGCTGACCCTGTTCATGCCTTCCAGATGCGCGCGCAACCATTTATGTGCAGGGCTGCGGGCGTCGCGTTCATGCCACAGCATGTCCAGATGCACCGCCGGCAAGGCAAACGGCAAGTCCTTGTGCAACAAGGATTCCGTCATGCCGGTCGACGCCAGCAAGTGACGCGGCAAGACAGTAATCAAATCGGAGTTGGCGACTACTTTCCCGGCCGTAAAGAATTGGTTGACGGTCAGCAGAATGCGCCGTTCGCGCTGCAGCTGCGCCAATGCTTCATCGACCAAGCCATGGGCACGGCCGGAAAAGCTCACCAGCAAATGGTTTGCAGCACAATAATTGTCCAAGGTCAGCTCGATCTTGGCCAGCGGATGTTCGCGCCGCATCACGCAAACATATTGCCCCGAATACAGCCTTTCATGCCGGATCGGCGAACCGGTTTCACTGGACAACTGCGCCGCCACGCCGGGAAAAAATCCGACAGCCAAATCTATATCGCCGCGCAATAATATTGGCCGCGGTTCGCGCGTCGTCAGCGGCACCATGCGCACATTCACGCCGGGCGCGTCGCTTTCGATCGAGCGCATCAGCGACGGCAGCCAGATTGCTGCAGTTGCGTCAGCCATGGCCATGCGGAAAGTGGCGTGGGTCTTGGACACGTCGAAAGTTTCCGGCGTTACGGCCGCTTCCAGGCTGGCCAGCGCCGAACGGACCGACGGCCACAGCGATTCCGCGCGCGGCGTCGGCTTGACGCCATAGGCGGTACGGATCAGCAATTCATCCCCCAGGCTTTCGCGCAAGCGCTTGATGGCGTTCGATACGGCCGGCTGCGTCATGGCCAGGTGCCCAGCGGCGCGGGTCAGATTTTGCTCCGTCATCACGGCGTCGAAGACGCGCAACAAGTTTAAATCCAGCGTCAGAAAACTCATGGTAGCTCAGGGTGGTGTTTGTTTTGATAAATTTTTGAAGGCGATCTGCTTAGGGCACCTCGAAAAGCCGTCGCGAGCAAGCCTGATATCGCATTGAGTAGCGGAACCGTACGGAGATACGGTGAGCAATGCAGACGCGAGAGCAGGCTGCGCGGTAGGTTTTTCGAGGTGCCCTTATAGAAGCAATTCGTGCACCGGACATACTACCTGATTCCATTCACGATACATATAATTGGTATGGAAAGATGGAATTAGATTTATATGTTGCACCGCACTATAGTAGCGCCAACGATTCTATAATGCACTGGAGCATCATGTCTAGCATCATCGCGGCCATAAGGGAAGTCCTGGCGCCCGCCCTTCACATTTCCCTGGCAAGCGCCGCTGTGGCGCTGCTGATCGCCGCCCTGCTGGTGCTGTTCAAGCCGCTGTTGCGCGGCATTGCGCCGGCCTTGCTGCTGGTCGTGAAGCCAAAACTGAAGAAGGAAGAGCGCCTGGCGCGCCGTCTGATGCGCGATGCAACGATGCTCAACAGCATGCTCAATGCTATGGATGGCACGGCGCCCAGCCATGCCGCCGAATTGCGCGCGCTGGCTGCGCGCGCCTGACTCATCTGTGTGCTTATTTGCGTGCTTATCTGCGTGCTTATCTGCGTAATTTAGCGCTTGCGGATTTCAACTCTTCCCGCTGCTGCATGTCGATAGCGCCGAGTACCGCCCCGGTATCGGCCGATTGCTCCAACTCTTGCGCTTCAGCGTCTTGCCGGCCCTTGACGTCTGGCATGTCGCGTCTTAATTCTTCCAGCAAGCTGATGATTTTGCTGGTTTTTTTCTCCGTCAACAGATTGACTTGCAAATCCAGGTGGGCATGCCGTTTGGATAGTTCCGCCATGCGATTCTGGCGGATCATCACGGTCGTCGTGATCAGGAAGGCATTCAGGCTGATCAGCCCCTGCAGCCAGAAAAACGGCGGTGGATCGATGGGATCCCAGCCGATTTCGTCGGCAATCAGGTTGGCGGCGATCCAGACCAGCACGAAAACGATGATGCCGGCGAAATAGGCCGGGCGGCTGAAAAACACGGAAATGGTTTCGATGATCGCCTGCGACCTTGGCGTATGTTCCTCTTCCCGTTCATAAAATAGGGAAATGGTCTCAATATTTTCGCTGACGGCGGAAGGAACTGTTCCGTTCCGGCGACCGGGATCCTCATCGTTCGCAACTGAATTCATAAGCCAGGCGCTCCCGCAAGAAGCGCCTGATGACGGTTAAGAAGATGGAGAAAGGATCGTCGAACCAGCGCCTATATGTTCGGGGCAGAATAGCATGGGGTGTGAAAATTCCGTAAAAATCGGGCTATCGTGCGCGATCGGCGGGCATGGCCGCGGCGTCATAAGGGGATCAGGCTTTCGCCCCGGCCTGCAGGCGCTCGTATTTGGCGCGCAATTCGGGCTCGCTTTCGCGCCAGGCCGGGTTGAAGGGGATGCAGCTGACCGGGCACACTTGCTGGCATTGCGGCTCATTGAAATGGCCGACGCATTCGGTGCATTTGTTCGGGTCGATCTCGTAAATTTCGGCGCCCATATAAATGGCGTCGTTCGGGCACTCGGGCTCGCACACGTCGCAATTGATACAGTCGTCGGTAATCATCAATGCCATGATGGGACTCGCTCAATCGGTCTGCTGCGACGAGGCCGCGATTTTCTTTTGCAGCCAGCGGTCGACCGAAGGAAAGACAAACTTGGATACGTCGCCGCCCAGCACGGCGATCTCGCGCACGATGGTGCCGGAGATGAACTGGTATTGGTCGGACGGGGTCAGGAACAAGGTTTCCACATCGGGCAGCAAATAACGGTTCATGCCGGCCATCTGGAATTCATATTCGAAGTCGGAAACGGCGCGCAAGCCGCGCACGATCACGCGGGCATCGTTTTCGCGCACAAAATCCTTGAGCAAGCCGGAAAAGCTTTCCACGCGCACGTTTGGATAATGGCCCAGCACTTCATTGGCGATGGCCAGGCGTTCTTCCAGCGAAAAAAAGGGTTTCTTGTTTTTGCTGTCGGCGACGCCGACCACCAGCGTGTCGAACAGACCGGATGCGCGGCGCACCAAATCTTCATGGCCGCGCGTGAGCGGATCGAACGTCCCCGGATATACGGCTACAACCATTGCGGCTCCCTGCAGATGCACCACTATTGAACGCGCATTATGCCTGAAAATGTGGCTACGCCTTGAAGAAGGGCGGTTTACGCCCTTTTTGAGAGCGGTTTCAGGCGATTTCCTCTGGTTTGTTGTAAGTTAGCAAATGATAAAACACACTGCCGGCCTTGTCGGCGCGTACCACTTCCCAAGGCGCCATCCAGTCGGGCCTGGTTTCGGCATTGCTGTCGTCGAAGACCAGCGACTGGCCCGATTCTGCGTAGACGAGGCCGCCCTCTTTCAGCAAGGCGGCGCACAGCGGCAAGCTGCGCGACAGGAAATCTTGCTGGTAGGGCGGATCGAGGAAGATCAGGTCGAAACGTTGGCCGCGGCTGGCCATTCCCTGCGCCGTCGCCAGCGCGTCGCCGCGCACCAGGTGAACTTGCTCGGCGCGCAGCTTGGCCTTGATGGCTTCCAGCTGGCGGATGACCGGGGAATGCGTATCGACCATCGTCACCGAAGCGGCGCCGCGGCTGGCTGCCTCGAACCCCAGGGCGCCGCTGCCGGCGAACAGGTCGAGGCACTGGACATCGGCCCAGGCGCCGTCGCGCAAGTGATTGATCCAGTTGAATACGGTCTCGCGGACGCGGTCAGGCGTCGGGCGCAAACCCAGCGCATCGAGCACGGGCAACGGCGTGCGCTTCCAGTCGCCGCCGATGATGCGCACCTGGTTGGCCGGCGGGGGACGATGGACCGGAACTTTGGCGGGCTTCTTCGCTGGCTTGTTCTTTTGCATGTGAAAACTTCATCGATAATCGGCGGCCACTATAACATAGGGGGTTGCAGGCAGATTCCCGGGGCCGCCGCCATCGTTTCAGCGCTTCGCTTCCGCCGCCAAACCATTCAAGTCATCGATCCAGCCCTGCATGCGTTTCATCGCATGCTCTTTTTGCCGCGGCGTGGCTATTTTGATCACGGTCAGCACCAGCTGCGCCGTGCTAGTCGTGTAGGCATCGAAAAACGCCTTGCGGTCCGGCTGGTTCATGCGGTCGAAGTCTTCCTGGATCACGGTGCGGATCAGGGCCATCGCCGCTTCCTTGCTGGGTTTCTCTTGCTGCACCTTGCGCGCCAGGGTCAGGATATTGTTTTGCCGGCGCATGCGCTCGTCCAGCCAGATGCTGTTGTCGAGCGGACGGGCGTCGGACGCCTTGTGGATGATGTCTTCCTGTTCATCGCTGAAGCCGCCGAACCACAGTTCGAATTGATCCATCGACTTTTCATAACGGTACTTCTGCTGCTTTGCCGCATCGCCGCGCATATTCTTTTTGCGGAAGTCGTCATTATTCGACGCGAATTTCTTTTCCATCTGGTTGATCTGTTCCGGCTTCAGCGACAGCGCCAGGTCGGCCAGTTCCGGCACGGCCTTCAGCAGCAGCGACTGGGTGCGGCTTTTGACCTCGCCGTAATCGGCCAGCAAGTCGGCCTGGGTGACCTTATTGCTCTGCAACTGATTCTGGGCTTTCATGAGCAACTGGGAATAATCCCTGAGCTGGGTATTGCGGTGCCACTGGAATAGTTCGTCGATATCTTGCTTGACCAATATTTTTTGCTCGGAATCCAAGTCGACATACGCATTCAGCCACCAGTACAGCAAGGTATCGCCGTGGTTATAAGTCAGCCGGATCGAACTGCATCCGGCGATCGCGATGAGCAGGGTCAGTATCAGAAACTGGCTCAGGCGCTGGAGGAAGGGGTGCTGCGTGTTAAACTTTTTCATATTCCTCACTTAATCAAACTACGGCCTATGAACGTTGTCATTCTCGCCGCCGGCATGGGAAAGCGCATGCGATCCGCGCTGCCCAAGGTACTGCACCCGTTGGCCGGCAAACCGCTGTTGTCGCACGTGATCGCCACTGCGCGCAGCTTGGCGCCGTCCCGATTATGCGTTATTTACGGCCATGGCGGCGCAGCCGTGCTTGCGCTGCTGGAACAGCAAAACCGCGGCCAGTCCATCGTCGCCGAAGCGGCTTTGCAAGAGCCGCAACTGGGTACCGGGCATGCCGTCAAACAAGCTTTGCCGCTGCTTGAAGACGCTGTCCCCACCCTGATCCTGTACGGCGACGTGCCGCTGACCAGCGCCGCTTCGCTGCAAAAACTGCTGGCGGCGGCCGGCGCCGACAAGCTGGCGATCCTGACCGTGGAGCAAGACGATCCATCGGGCCTGGGCCGTATCGTCCGCGACAACGGCCGCATTCGTCGCATCGTCGAGCAAAAGGATGCCAGCGAGGCGGAACTGGCCATCAAGGAAATCAACAGTGGCATCATCGTCGCGCCGACCGGGCCGCTGAAAAAATGGCTGGCCGCCTTGTCGAACAATAATGCCCAGGGCGAGTATTACCTGACAGATATCGTCGCCATGGCGGTGGCCGACGGCGTGCCGGTGGTTTCGGCGCAGCCGGCCGCCCTATGGGAAGTGGCGGGCGTCAACAGTAAACTACAATTGGCGCAGCTGGAACGCATCCATCAGGGCAATATCGCCAACACCCTGCTGGAACAGGGCGTGACCTTGCTGGATCCGGCGCGCATCGACGTGCGCGGCGAGCTCATTTGCGGGCGCGACGTGACGATCGATGTCGGCTGCGTATTCGAAGGCCGCGTCGAGCTGGCCGACGGCGTCAACATCGGCGCCAACAATGTGATCGTGAATGCGCGCATCGGCGCCGGCGTGACCGTCAAACCCTTTTGCCATATCGAAGACGCCGTCGTCGGCGCGGCCTCGATGATCGGGCCGTATGCGCGCTTGCGGCCGGGCACGGAATTGG
>DASYLQ010000672.1:0-6734 GCA_036009485.1 Janthinobacterium sp. | reverse complement strand
GGATTCGCCCAGCAAGCCGACGGTCTGGTTGGCCTGCAGCGAAAACGAGACGCCGTCGACCGGCGCCACCGCCTTGCCGTGGCGGATGAATTCGACCTTCAGGTCCTGTACTTCGAGGATGGGAACGGCGCCGTCGGGGTGCATGGTGGTGGGGGTCATGGCTCAGCGGTCCAGGCGCGGGTCCAGCACTTCGCGGATGCCGTCGCCGAGCAGGTTAAAACCCAGCACGACGATGAAGATGGCCATGCCTGGCCACAGCGCCAGCGTCGGGTTGGTGTTCAGGTAGCTCTGGGCGATATGCAGCATCGAGCCCCAGCTCGGCTCTTCCGGGCGGGCGCCCAGGCCGAGGTAGGACAGGCCGGCTTCGGCGATGATGGCCGAGCCCATCGCGAAGGTGGCCTGGATCACCAGCGGCGCCATGGCGTTCGGCACCACGTAGCGCCACATGATGCGGCGGTCGCGCGCGCCGACCGAGCGCGCCGCCATCACGTAGTCGAGATTGCGGATCGTCATGGCCTGGCCGCGCGCCAGGCGCACGAAGGCTGGCGCGAAGCCGATGCCGACCGCCGCCATCGCATTGTAAAAGCCGCCGCCCAGCGCCGCCGCCAGCGCCAGCGCCAGGATCAGCGAGGGGAAGGCTTGCAGCGCGTCGACGATGCGCATGACCACCCATTCATCCCAGAAGCCGCGGTAATAGCCGCTGACGATCCCCACCGGCACGCCGATGCAAAAGGCCAGGCCGACCGCGATCAGCGCCGCCTGCAGCGAGATGCGGGCGCCGTAGATCATGCGCGAAAAAATGTCGCGGCCCAGGTCGTCGGTGCCCATCGGGTGGCCGGCGCCGGGCGCCGCCAGGATATTGTTGTAGTCCTGGTCGAAGATCGGATCGTGCGGCGCCAGGACCCCGGCCAGCAGGGCGACCAGGAGCAGCAGGCCGATGATGGCCGCGCCGGCCAGCGCCAGGCGGTTGGCGGCGAAGCGGCGCAGCTTGCGCCAGCGTAGCGGCGGCGGCAGGGCGGCGGCCGGCGCGTCCACGGGCGCGCCTGAAAGTTCACCCAACCGGGCGTCCGGCCGCGCCTGCGGCAGGGTCTCTATGGTCTGGGGCAGCGGCGGCGTCATGCTCGGTTCACTCAGCGCGCCATGCGCGGATCGATGACGCCGTACAGCGCGTCGACGGCCAGGTTGACGATCACCACCATCAGCGCCGCCGCCAGCACGCCGGCCTGCACGATAACGTAGTCGCGCTGGAAAATCGCGTCGACGATCATCTTGCCCATGCCGGGAATGCCGAAGATGCTCTCGGTGATCACCAGCCCGCCCAGCATGCCGGACACGGTCAGGCCGCTGGCGGTGACCACCGGGATCATGGCGTTGCGCAGCGCGTGGCCGAGCACCACCTGCCAATCCTTCAATCCCTTGGAAAAGGCGGTGCGGATATAGTCTTCATTGAGCACCTCGAGCAGGCTGCTGCGCACCATGCGCATCAGGATCGCCGATTCGCGCAGGCCGGTAGCCAGCATCGGCATCAGCATCGCCAGCAGGTTGCCGCGCCAGTCTTCGGTCAGCGGCACGTAGCCGGACGCCGGCAACCAGCCCAGCTTGACGGCGAACAGCACGATGAACATCATGCCCAGCCAGAAATGCGGCACCGACATGCCGAACAGCGCGATCAGGCTGCCGGCGTGGCTGGCCAGGCCGCGCGGCCGCGCCGCCGCCAGGATCCCGGCCGGCAGCGCAATGGCCAGCGCGACGATGAAGCTGCCGATGGCCAGTTCTATCGTCACCGGCAGGCGCTGCAGCAGCGCATCCATGACCGGCGTATTGTCGACGAAGGAGCGCCCGAGGTCGCCGTGCAGCAGCGCCAGCAGCCAGCGCCCGTATTGCACGTAGAGGGGATCGTCCAGGCCGAGGCGGGCGCGCAGGGCCTGCGCCGCTTCCGGCGTGGCTTCCTGGCCGAGAATGGCCGCGACCGGATCGCCGGGCAGGATGGCCAGCAGCGAAAAAATCACCATGCTGATCAGTAGCAGGGTCGGCAGCAGCATCAGGATGCGCTTCAGCAGGGTCGCCATGGTGCGTTTATTTGGACAGGGTCGCCGTGCGGATCACGCCATCGGGCACCATCTTGAAGCCGCTGATCGCCTTCGAGACGCCGAACAGTACATTGTCGTGCACCAGGAAGAGGTAGGGCACCTCTTTGTCGAGGATCAGCGAGGCCTGGCTGTAGAGCTCCTTGCGTTTCGCCTGGTCGCCCTCGGTGCGCGCCTGCAGCAGCAGGGCGTCGACGTCCTTGTTGCCGTAGTGCGAGTAATTCAGCGAACCGTTGGTGACGGTGAAATCGTAGATGTTCTGGTCCGGGTCGGGACGGCCGCTCCAGCCCACCGATACCGCTTCATATGTACCGGCGTGGCCCGCTTCGATCAGCGCCGCCAGTTCGGCTTTTTCCAGGATGACGTTGATGCCGGCCGGGCGCAGCATGCCCTGTACCATCTGGCCGATCTGCAGCTCTTCCGGCGTGGTGGCGATCATCAGGTGGAAGGTGAAGCCGCCTTCCTTGCCGGCCGCTTTCAGCAAGGCCTTGGCCTTGGCCAGGTCGACGCGGGGCGGCACGTCGCTGGGGCCGTTGGCGAACTGCACCTTGCTGAACGGCGAATGTCCTGGCGTCACGGCACCGTTGTAGACCACCTTGGCGACGGCGTTGCGGTCGATCAGCAGGTCGATGGCCTGGCGCACTTCCTTGCGGTCGAAGGGCGGCTTGCTGGCGTTCAGGTGGATGCCGCGAAAGCCCAGCGAAGGCCGGTTGATCACGCTGTATCTGGACGAGGGATTGTTGACTTCCTTGTAGGGGAAGCGGTTGGTGATGTCGACTTGGCCGCTGCGCAGGTTGTTGAAGGCGACATTCGTGTCGTTCATGATCTTGTAGACCACCTGGTCGGCCTTGGGCAAGCCCGCTTGCCAGTAATGCGGGTTTTTATCCAGCGTCAGGCTGGCGCCCTTCAGGCGGCCCTTGTAGATGAAGGGGCCGGTGCCGACCGGGTTGTTGACATAATCGTCGCCGTATTTTTTCACGGCGTCGGGCGAGGCCATCATGCCGGCGCGGTCGGTCAGCACCGACAGGAAGGGCGCGAACGGAATGCTGAGTTCGATCTTGACGGTATATTCGTCGACGACGGTGATGTGCTTGATGGTCTTCAAGTCGTTGCGGCGCAGCGAAGTCTTGCCCTGGCCGCGCAGCAGGTTGAATTCCACGGCCTTGGCGTTGAACGGCGTGCCGTCCTGGAATGTGACGCCCTTGTGCAGATACAGGGTGTAGGTCTTTTGGTCGTCGGAAACGCTCCAGCGCTCGACCAGCATCGGCACGATCCTGCCTTGTTCATCGAGGTCGAGCAATTTGTCGTAGATGCTTTGATACACCATGCGCTCGGCGAGCATCGACGACATGGCCGGATCCAGCTTGGCCGGATCGGCGTCGAGCGAAATATTGATGGTGGAAGCCAGCGCCGCCCAGCTGACGCCGGCCAGCAAGGGAAATAAAAACAATCGGGACAGCTGAGTCATTATTTCATCCTATGGCGAAAAAGACGGTAAAGGCGATCCGGTGCGCCCATGCATCAAGTCATGAACCCGTCACAAATATAGCAAAATAAAAAAACCTTGTATACATGAAATAAATTTCATTTTCCGGCGCAGGCTGGCCGGAGGCGGCCGGGCTTTGCGTGCGCTGTCGCACAGACCGGTTTTGGGCTTGATGACACTCTCTGCGAGGGCTTTGCCCAAGCTTTTTCCGGGCCGGCCACCGCATGAATAAAGGACGCAAATAACGGCGCAACAATCAAGGAGATTCAGATGCAGCTTGGCATGATAGGCTTGGGGCGCATGGGCGCCAACATGGTGCGCCGCCTCAGCGAAGGCGGACAGCAATGCGTCGCCTTCGACACCCATCCCGAGGCCGTCCAGGCCGTGCTGGGTTCCGGCGTGAGCGGAGCCTCGACCCTGGAAGAAATGGTCGGCAAACTGGACCAGCCGCGCGCGCTCTGGCTGATGGTGCCGGCGGCGGCGGTCGACGTTACGCTGGCCAGGCTGCTGCCTCTGCTGGACAAGGGCGACATCGTCATCGACGGCGGCAATTCCTATTACCGCGATGATATTCGCCGCGGCAAGGATTTGAAGGAGCGGGGCTTGCATTACGTCGACGCCGGCACCAGCGGCGGCGTGGCCGGCCTGGGGCGCGGTTATTGCCTGATGATAGGCGGCGACAAAGAGATCGTCGAGCACCTGTCGCCCATCTTCGCCGCGCTGGCGCCGGGCGCCGGCGCCGCCGCGCCGACCGAAGGCCGCGACAAGCCGGGCAGCACCGCCGAGCAGGGCTATCTGCATTGCGGCCCGCACGGCGCCGGCCACTTCGTCAAGATGGTGCATAACGGCATAGAGTACGGCATCATGGGCGCGTACGCGGAAGGCTTGAACATCTTGCGCAACGCCAATATCGGCAAGGAAGCCGGCGTCGCCGATGCCGAAACGGCGCCGCTGGCGAATCCCGAGTTTTACCAATACGAGCTGGACTTGCCGGAAATCACGGAACTCTGGCGCCGCGGCAGCGTGATCGGTTCCTGGCTGCTGGACCTGACCGCCAGCGCGCTGCTGAAGGACCCGGACCTGGCCAGGTTCGGCGGCCGCGTCGCCGACTCCGGCGAGGGCCGCTGGACCATCGCCGCGGCCATCGACGAAGCGGTGCCGGTGCCGATACTCAGCGCGGCGCTGTTCGAGCGTTTCAGCTCGCGCGGCCAGGCCGATTTCTCCGACAAGGTGCTGTCGGCGATGCGCTTCGGTTTCGGCGGCCACCAGGAAAAGGCGTCCTGAGGACGGCATGCCGATGACATTCCAAAACGATGTGGTATTCCTGGTCGACGTAGACAATACCCTGCTCGACAATGACCAGGCCCAGGCCGATTACCAGTCGCATCTGCAGCAAGAGTTCGGCGCCGAGGCCGACGCCCGCTACTGGCAGATCTATCACCAGTTGTTCGACGAACTCGGTTACGCCGACTACCTGGGCGCGCTGCAGCGCTTCCGCCTCGGCTTGATGGACCAGCCGAAGGTGATGCAACTATCCGCATTTTTCCTGAACTATCCTTTTGTCGAGCGGGTCTACCCTGGCGCGGTGGAGGTGCTGCGCCATCTGTCGCAATGGGGGCCGGTGGTGCTGCTGTCGGATGGCGACGCCGTCTTCCAGCCGCGCAAGATCGACATCTCGGGACTGGGGCGGGCGGTCGACGGCCGCGCGCTGATCTACGTCCACAAGGAGGACATGCTGGCGCACGTCGAGCGCCATTATCCGGCGCGGCGCTACGTCATGATCGACGACAAGCTGCGCGTCCTGGACGCCATGAAGAACATCTGGCAAGCGCGCCTGATCACCGTCTTCCCGCGCCAGGGCCATTACGCTTTCGATGAAAAAATCATCGCCGCCCACCGGGCCGCCGATGTGACGGTCGAGCGGATCGGCGATTTGATCAACCACGACCTGGCGTCGCTGCTGAACAGTGTGGACGCGGGCCAAACCGAATAAGGTGACCATCATGAATGCTGCCGAACATTTGCACGAACTGGGCCAGAGACTCTGGATCGACAACATCACCCGCGCCATGCTGGGCGACGGCACGCTGCGGCGCTACATCGGCGAACTCGCCGTGACCGGCCTGACGTCGAACCCGACGATCTTTGAAAAAGCCATCAGCGACACCGATATGTACGACCAGGACATCCGCAACAAGGCGGCCGCCGGAAAAAAAGGCGAAAGCCTGTTCTTCGAGCTGGCCCTGGACGACCTGGGCCGCGCCGCCGACCTGTTCCTGCCCATTCACCGCGCCAGCCACGGTATCGACGGCTGGGTCTCGCTGGAAGTGTCGCCGCTGTTGCTCGACGACACCGCCGCCACGCTCAGCCAGGCCAGGGATTTGCACGGCCGCGCGCAACGGGCCAATGTGCTGATCAAGATCCCGGGCACGCCGGCCGGCATCGCCGCCATCGAAGAGAGCATTTTCGCCGGCATTCCCGTCAACGTCACGCTGCTGTTTTCGTGCGAGCAATACCTGGCTGCGGCCGAGGCTTACCTGCGCGGCATAGCGCGGCGCGTCGCGGCCGGGCTGGATCCCAGGGTCGGTTCGGTGGCCTCGCTCTTCGTCAGCCGCTGGGACGTGGCGGTCAAGGACAAGGTGCCGCAAGCGATGAGCAACAAGCTGGGCATCGCCGTGGCGCAGCGCACCTATCAAGCCTACCGCGAATTGCTGGCCTCGCCGCGCTGGCGCAAGCTGGCCGAGGCCGGCGCCGAGCCGCAGCGCCTGCTGTGGGCCAGCACCGGCACCAAGGATCCCAAGGCGAGGGACACCTTGTACCTGGAAGCCCTGGCGGCGCCGAACACCGTCAACACGATTCCCGAAAAAACGCTGCTGGCCTTCGCCGACCACGGCATCGTCAACGGCAGCATGCCGACCGACGGCGGCGACAGCGAAAAAGTCATCGCCGCGTTTGCCGAAGCCGGCATCGATTACGCGGCGCTGGCCTTGCAATTGCAGCGCGAGGGCGGCGAGTCGTTCTCGAAGTCGTGGCAAGGCTTGATGGATAAGATCGCCGGTAAAAGCGCCAAGGTGTAGGGAGTACATGTAGCGCAGTACGGCGCAGGAAAAAAAATGGGCGGGCCCGATAAGCGGCCCGCCCATTTTTTTTTCATCGGTTAC
>DASYLQ010000671.1:0-2243 GCA_036009485.1 Janthinobacterium sp. | reverse complement strand
TACGGCAAGGAGCCGCAACGCCGCCACGGTCATTTTGACACGGTCTCATCCGCCGGGCATGCTGACGGACATGGCGCTGGGGTGCAAAGCTTCCAGCCACTTGCGCATGCGGCCGGCGTCGGCGGTGCGCGATTGCTTGCCCTTGGAATCGAGGAAGACCATGATCACGGCGCGGCCTTCTATCCTGGCCTGCATCACCAGGCAGCGTCCGGCCTCGTTGATGAAACCGGTCTTTTGCAGGCCGATATCCCAGTTCGGCATCGCCACCAGATAATTGGTGGTGCCAAACTGCATGGGCCGGCCATTGGCTTCGACGATGGCTTTCTGGTCGGTCGAATACTGACGCAGCAGCGCTTGCTGATACGCCACCCCGACCAGCTTGGCCAAGTCGCGCGCGCTGGCGACATTATTCGGCGACAAGCCATTCGAATCGACATAATGGGTATCGTTCATGCCCAGCTCCCTGGCCTTGGCATTCATCGCCGCCACCAGGCCCGGCAAGCCGCCCGGATAGTTGCGGCCCAGCGCGGAGGCGGCCCGGTTTTCCGAACTCATCAGCGCGATATGCAGCATGTCGCCGCGGCTCAGTTGCATGCCCGGCTTCAGGCGCGAACTGCTGAATTTTTCGCGGTCGATATCGTCGTCGGTAATCGTCAGCATCTCGTTCATGTCCTGGTGCGCTTCCACCACGACCAGGCTGGTCATCAGCTTGGTGATCGAGGCGATCGGCAAGGCCACGCTGGAATTTTTTTCAAACAGCACTTCGGAACTGTCCTGGTCGAGCACCAGGGCGACGCTGGATTTCAAGTCGAGCGGATCGCGCGTCAGGTTCAGGCCGACCAAGTCGCCCCTGGTCGGGACCGACGGCGCGACGATGATGACGCGCTGGTACACCACCTTGCGCTTGCCGCGCACCACCGTCACGCGCTTGACCAGGCGTTCGCGTCCTTCCTGCGCGGCGGCGACAGCAGCCCCGGCGGCGGCCTTGCGCCGCACGACAATCTTGATGCGTTTTTTGGGCGTATGTTTTTTTGACGCCGCGACTGTGCCGCCGCTATCTTGCACCTCGGCGGCGGAAGCGGGGCCCAACACCAGCAGCAATGAAAAAAGTGCGCCGAGCGCAAGTTTAAACATTTGATATCCCCGTGAAGCGAACCATGGTTTCATGTTGCAGTGTAGCAAATTGCTGAGCCAGCGCAAACGAATTTAGCAGTAAGTCTAACAGTTAAAGTACCTCAGTCTGCTTTGGCACAACACATCTTGCGCACGTTCGTGCTTACAAGAAAAATCATTCAAGAAAGCGCACAAAACCGGACAGCGCTTCGCGTTCGGCGACCAGGGTGTTTTCAATCTTTGCGGGAAGTGTTCGACCGGCGTCGGCAAAAAGGCGCGGATAGCGCGGCGCGAAACGATCGCCGCATCGACGGCTTGTTGTTGCGGACTGTTCAGCATGGACAACTCCTCAGCCGGCTATTTCTTGACGACGAAGATAACACCGATCACGGCGATCACCATGCCCGCCAGGCCCAGCCAGCTCAAAGCTTCGCCAAACATCAGCCAGGCCATCAGCGCGGTGGTCGGCGGAGTCAGGTACAGCAGGCTGGTGACTTGGGTGGCGTCGCTGCGGCGGATCAGCGCAAACAGCAGAAAGATGGCGCCGATCGACAAGGCCATCACCGACCACAGCAAGGCACCGATGAAGCTGGGCGTCCACGCCACGGCGGCGAAATCCGGCCTCAGGCCTTCCAGCCAGACCGCCAGCGGCAGCACGACGGCGATCGAGGCGGTGAACTGGATCACCGTGCCGGTGCGCAAGTCGAAGTGCGGACAGTGGCGTTTTTGGTACAGGGTCCCGGCCGTGATCGAGACCAGGGCCAGCACGCACAAGAGGATGCTCTGGACCGACAGGCCCGCCAGATGGGTCTTGGCGGCCACCACCAAGCCGACGCCCGCCAGGCCGAACAACAGCCCCAGCCACTGCTTCGGCCGCACCGATTCGCCGATCAGCGGCGCGGCCGCGGCCGTCAAGATAGGTTGCATGCCGACGATCAGCGCCGACAAGCCGGCCGGCATGCCGAGCTTGATCGCGCACCAGACGCCGCTCAGATAACCGGCCTGCAACATCAAGCCGGCGATGGCGATATGCCTTATCTTTCCCACAGGCCAGGGAGCCTTCAGCACAATCACGCAAGGCACCAGGATCAGCAAGACACCGATGAAGCGCAGCAGCAGGAAGGTCAGCG
>DASYLQ010000670.1:0-5676 GCA_036009485.1 Janthinobacterium sp. | reverse complement strand
GACAAACCTACTGCGCCGCCCGCTCTCGCGTCTCCGTTGCTCACTGTACTCACGTACAGCTCCGCTACTCAACGCGACATCCGGCGTGCTCGCTACGGTTTTTCGAGTTCCCGTGACGAAGGCCTTGCGACTTACGCAAGGCCTGGAGGGGTTAAATTCGGTACAAGCGATACTGTATAAAAAAACAGTGCTATTTGCAAGCGCGATTCGCGGCCGGGCCCAATTTAATTTTTGTGGCGATTTCACAAACACTCGCCACCTTCCAAAAAATGAAACACAATACAAGCCTGACTCCGACGTTGGATTGCTTTTTATGCGTATTTTACTTGCCGAAGATGATAGCGTACTGGCCGACGGCCTGACCCGCTCGCTGCGCCAGTCCGGCTATGCCATCGATTGCGTCAAGAACGGCCAGGAGGCCGACACCGCGCTGTCGACCCAGGAATTCGATTTGCTGATTCTCGACCTGGGCTTGCCCAGGATGTCCGGGCTGGAAGTGCTGCGCCGCCTGCGCGCCCGCTCTTCGCTGCTGCCGGTGCTGATCCTGACGGCGGCCGATTCCATCGAACAGCGGGTCAACGGCCTCGACCTCGGCGCCGACGATTACATGGCCAAGCCGTTCGCGCTGTCGGAACTGGAGGCGCGCGTGCGCGCCCTGACCCGGCGCGGCGCCGGCGGCGGTCCGGCCGTGATCCGCCACGGTCCGCTGGTATATGACCAGGTCGGCCGCAGCGCGTATATCCATGAGCAGATGCTGGACTTGTCGGCGCGCGAACTGGGCTTGCTGGAAATCCTGCTGGCGCGCACCGGCCGCCTCGTCTCGAAGGAGCAGCTGGTCGACCACCTGTGCGAATGGGGCGAGGAAGTCAGCAACAACGCCATCGAAGTGTATGTGCACCGCCTGCGCAAAAAGATCGAAGTCGGCGGCGTGCGCATCGCCACCGTGCGCGGCCTCGGCTATTGCCTGGAAAAATATGCCGACGCCGGCGCATCGCCGCTCCATGCCGCCGGTGCGCACGAGGCCAAGTGAGCCCGTCCAGACCGCAAACCGCGGACCAGCGCCAGGGCGCGCCGCAAGACATGGCCGGCGCCGGCCGGCAACAGCAAGGCCAGGACGGCGACGACAGCTTCGAGCCGCCCACCACCGAGCAGGACGACACCGTCCAGCACTCGCTGTTCGGCGAAATCCTCGACTGGATGCTGGCGCCGCTGCTGCTGTTGTGGCCGATGAGCATCGCCATCACTTACCTGGTGGCGAAGTCTATCGCCAACCAGCCCTTCGACCACGCGCTGGAAGACAGCGTCAGCGTGCTGGCGCAGCAAGTCAAGGAAGTCGACGGCCGCATGGTCAGGCGCCTGCCCGGTTCGGCGCGCGACATCTTGCGCGCCGACGACGTCGACAATATCTATTTCCAGATCCTCGGTCCGCACGGCGCCTACATCGATGGCGACCGCGACTTGCCGCCGCCGCTGGACCAGGAAAAATACCGCGCCGGCGCCATCCTGTTCCGCAACGACACGATGCACGGCACGCCGGTGCGGGTGGCCTTTTCCTATATCGATTTGCGGGAGCACTACTTGCAGGAGCGCGACACCGAGGAAGACGAAGCGCACCGCGTCCTGGTGCAGGTGGCCGAGACGCTGGACAAGCGCGCCCAGCTTGCCAATGAAATCATCAAGGGCGTGATCCTGCCCCAGTTCATCATCCTGCCTATCGTGCTGGCCCTGGTCTGGTTTGCGCTGGCGCGCGGGCTGTCGCCGCTGGCCCAGTTGCAGGAGCGCATACGCGCCAGGCCGCCAGACGACCTGAGCCCGATCGAGTCCGGCCAGGTGCCGGAAGAAATCTCGCCCCTGGTCGGCTCGCTCAACGACATGCTGGCGCGGCTGTCGCAATCGATCGCCATGCAAAAGCGTTTCATCGCCGACGCCGCGCACCAGATGAAGACGCCGCTGGCGGGCATGCGCATGCAGTCGGAACTGGCGCTGCGCCAGACCGACCACGGCGAAATCCACCGCTCGCTGCAGCAACTGGCGAAAAGTTCCGAAGCCGCCACGCGGCTGGTGAACCAGTTGCTGGCGCTGGCGCGGGCGGAAAACCAGTCGCAAAGCGGCCATGCCCTGTTGCCGCTGGACCTGGCGGAACTGGCGCGCAGCACCGTGCAGGATTGGGTGCAGGCCTCCTTCCAGCAGCGCATCGACCTGGGCTTCGAACAGCCCGGCCATCCCATCCTCATTTCCGGCAACGCCATGATGCTGCGCGAATTGCTGTCCAACCTGATCGACAATGCGCTGCGCTACACGCCGGCCGGCGGCAGCGTCACCGTGCGCGTGCGCACCACGGCCGAGCAGGCTTTGCTGGAAGTGGAAGACACCGGTCCCGGCATCGCGCCGGCCGAGCGTGCGCATGTGTTCGAGCGTTTTTACCGGATCCTGGGCAGCAGCGCCGACGGCAGCGGCCTCGGCCTGGCGATCGTGCGCGAGATCGCGCTGCAGCATGGCGCCGAAGTGGACTTGTTCAACAACCCGCGCGCCCAGGCGCCGAAATTGCCGGGAAGCCTGTTCCGCCTGAGCTTCCCCATCCTGCCGCCCGAACCGGGCAATGAAAGCGAACCGTATTATGGATAAGCAAACCGCCGCCGACGCCAGGGCGGCTGCCAAAGCCAGGCGCATCGCCCACTGGCGCCGGACGCGGCGGCTGACCGCGGTCTTGCTGGGCATCTGGCTGCTGACCGGGTTTGGCTCGGTGTTTTACGCCCGCGAACTGTTCAATTTCACCGTCTTCGGCTGGCCGCTGTCGTTTTATATGGCGGCGCAGGGATCGTCGCTGATCTACCTCGCCCTGATCGCCTTCTACGCCTTGCGCATGGGCCGGCTGGACCGCCGCTTCCAGGCCGGCGCGGAGGGCGCGTGAGCGGCGACCGTCCGCTGTTCCGGCGCCTGAGCCGCTATTACCTGTTGTTCAGCGGCGGTTTCGGCGTCTTCCTGATCGCCCTGGCGCTGCTGGAAAAGGAGGGCATGCCGCGCAGCTGGATCGGCTACCTGTTCATGTTCGCCACCATCGGCCTGTACGCCAGCATCGGCGTCATCAGCCGCACCTCCAACGTGACCGAATATTATGTCGCTGGCCGGCGCGTGCCGGCGCTGTTCAACGGCATGGCCACGGCCGCCGACTGGATTTCGGCGGCCAGTTTCATCAGCCTGGCCGGCGGCCTCTACCTGCATGGCTTCGATGCGCTGGCCTATATCATGGGCTGGACCGGCGGCTATTGCCTGGTCGCCTTGCTGATCGCGCCCTATCTGCGCAAGTTCGGCCAGTACACGATTCCCGATTTCCTCGCCGAACGTTACGGCGGCGGCAGCGGCGGCAAGGGCGCCGCCGTGCGCGTGATCGCCGTCGCCGCCACCATCATCGTTTCCTTCACCTATGTGGTGGCGCAGATCTACGCGGTGGGGCTGATCGCCTCGCGTTTCACCGGCGTCGACTTTTCCGTCGGCATTTTCCTCGGCTTGGCCAGCATCCTGGTCTGCTCCTTCCTCGGCGGCATGCGCGCCATCACCTGGACCCAGGTGGCGCAATACATCATCATCCTGGTCGCCTTCCTGATCCCGGCGATCTGGCTATCGGTCAAGCTGGCCGACAATCCCATACCGCAAGTCGCCTACGGCACGGTCTTGCCGCAACTGGGCGCGCGCGAGCGCGTCCTGCAAAACGATCCAAAGGAACGCCAGGTGCGCGCCATCTTCCGCCAGCGCGCGGCGGAATACGCAGCCCTGCTGGCCGCCCTGCCCGGCTCCTGGGAAAGCGGCCGCCTGGCGGCCCAGCGCCAGCTCGACAGTGCGCGCCTGCACAACGCCTCGCTGCTGGATATCCGCAACGCCGAGCGGGCCGTCATCGCCTATCCGAAAAATGCCGGGGAAGCGCGCGCCATGTGGCTGGCCGCGCAAGCCCTCAACCTGGCCCGCGCCGAACCGATGACGCCGCATGCCGCGCCCTTCCCGGCGCCCGACCTGGCGCAGTCCGATATCAAGCGGAATAATTTCCTGGCCCTGGTGTTTTGCCTGATGCTGGGCACCGCCGCCCTGCCGCACATCCTGATGCGCTCCTACACCACGCCCTCGGTGCGGGAAGCGCGGGTGTCGGTGTTCTGGACCCTGTTCTTCATCCTGCTGATTTACCTCACCATCCCGGCCCTGGCGGTGCTGGTGAAATACGATATCTACACGGCCCTGGTCGGCAGCGAATTCGCCCACCTGCCGAGCTGGGTGTCTTACTGGGCCAATGTGGACAAGGCGAATCCGCTGATCAGCATTGTCGACACCAACCGCGACGGCATCGTCCAGCTGGCCGAAATTTCCATCGACGCCGACGTGCTGGTGCTGGCGACGCCGGAAATCGCCGGCCTGCCCTACGTGATCTCCGGGCTGGTGGCGGCGGGCGGACTGGCCGCCGCGCTGTCGACCGCCGACGGCTTGCTGCTGGCGATTTCCAACGCCCTGTCGCACGATATCTATTACAAGGTGGTCGATCCGGCCGCCTCGACGCAGAAGCGGGTGACCATTTCCAAGCTGCTGTTGCTGGCGGTCGCCTTCATCGCCGCCTACGCCGCTTCGCAAAAGCCGGCCGACATCCTGTCCCTGGTCAGCGCCGCCTTTTCGCTGGCGGCCTCGACGCTGTTTCCGGTGCTGGTGCTGGGGGTGTTCTGGAAGCGCGCCAACCACTATGGCGCCATCGCCGGCATGCTGGCCGGCTTCGGGGTTTGCCTGTACTACATGCTGCACACGAACGTCATTCTGGGCGGCAGCAGCGCGGGGCAATGGTTGCACATCGCGCCTATTTCGGCCGGCATCTTCGGCGTCCCGGCCGGCCTGGCCGCCGCGGCCATCGTCAGTTGGCTGACGCCGGCGCCCGACCGCCGCACCCTGGCATTGATCGACCATATCCGCGCTCCGGAATAGCCTTGTTCAAGGATAGCAACCTGGACGTCGAATGGGTGGTCTATGATGAAGAAGGCCATGGCTGGGCGCTGCCGAAAAATCGCATCGACTTCTGGACCCGCGTCGAGAAATTTTTGGATCGCAATATCGGCCATTAATTAATTTAAGGAGACACGCATGGCATCCGGAAAAATTCTAGTCGCACAGGGAGGCGGCCCGACCGCCGTCATCAACCAGTCGCTGGCCGGCGTGGCGCTGGAGGCGCGCCGCTTCCGCCAGGTCGACAAGGTCTACGGCGCGCGCCACGGCGTGCGCGGCATCCTCGATGAAGACTTCCTCGACCTGACGCAGGAAACCGGCGCCAACCTGGAACTGGTGGCGGCGACGCCGTCCTCGGCCCTGGGTTCGACGCGCGACAAGCCGGATGTCAAATATTGCCAGGAAATTTTCAAGGTCTTGCGGGCCCACGACATCGAGCACTTCTTTTATATCGGCGGCAATGACTCGTCCGATACGGTGCGCATCGTCAGCGCAGAGGCGCGCAAGGCCGCGTATCCGCTGCGCTGCATGCATATCCCCAAGACCATAGACAACGACCTGGTCGGCAGCGACCATACGCCCGGCTTCCCGTCGGCGGCGCGCTTCGTCGCGCAAGCCTTCGCCGGCGCCAACCTCGACAACGCTGCCCTGCCCGGCGTGTATGTCGGCGTCGTCATGGGGCGCCATGCCGGCTTCCTGACG
>DASYLQ010000669.1:0-4014 GCA_036009485.1 Janthinobacterium sp. | reverse complement strand
AATAAGTAGCGCCAAGCAAGCCCCCATTGACCACGCCTTCCTTATTTTTGACGGTCAAGAGCAAGTATTCCGGTTTTTCTCCATTCGACCGTGAGGCATTAAATTCGGTAAGCCCTTTTATCAATACCTGTATGTCGTCTGTATCCGGCTCAACTTCCAGATTGACCTGATATGCGTTTTCCATGATGTCCGGGGCCTTATAGAAAAATTCATTGCCATAAAAGGTTTATTTCAGGCCGAGCGCCTCGGCCATGCGCACCAGATCGGCAAAGGTCCTGGCCTGCATTTTTTTCATCGCATTGCCGCGGTGGATCTTGACCGTGATTTCGCTGGTGCCGACCTGGGCGGCGATCTGTTTGTTCATCAAGCCGCTTGCCGCCAGGCCCATGATTTCGCGCTCGCGCGGGGTCAGCGCGGCGAAACGCGCGGCCAACCCGGCCTTGGCCTGCTGGTCCTCGCGGCGCTGGCGGTCGCGCTGCAGCGCCGCGGCCACGGCGGCCAGCAAGTCCTGGTCGCGGAAAGGCTTGGCCAGGAAGTCGATGGCGCCCGCCTTCATCGCCCGCACCGTCATCGGAATGTCGCCGTGGCCGCTCATAAAAATCACCGGCAAGGCGATGTTTTCCTTGTTCAACTCGGCCTGGAAATCCAGTCCGCTATCGCCTTGCAGGCGCACGTCGAGCAGCAGGCAACTGGCGACGTCGGGACGCTGGAATTGGATGAACTCGGCCGCCGAGGCGAAGCCCACGTTGCGCATGCCTGCCGAACGCAGCAGGCTGCCGAGCGCCTCGCGCAAAGGCGCATCGTCGTCGACGATGAAGACCAAGCCAGGGTCTGCCACGGCGCGGCCCGTCATGCGCCCTCGGCCGGCAGCGAAAACTGCAGCGTGGCGCCGGACGTATCCCGGGCCAGGGCCCAGATGCGGCCGCCATGGGCTTCGATGATGGAGCGGCAAATCGGCAGCCCCATGCCCATGCCGTCCGGCTTGGTCGTGTAAAACGCTTCGAACAGGTGCGGCACCTGATCGGGCGGGATACCGGGGCCGGAATCGTTGACGCTCAGCAGTGCGCCGCCATCGTCGCGCCGGCTGGTTTTCAGCAGCAGTCTGTCGTCGCCTTCCTGGCCTTGCCGGCGGGCTTGGCCAGGCTGGCGCGCCGCGCTTATTGCCTGCATGCCGTTGATCAGCAGGTTGATGATCACTTGCTGCAGCTGGACGCGGTCGCCGCACACCGGCGGCAAATCGGCCGCCAGCTCCAGCGCCAGCGTCACGTTATTGCTGGCCAGCTCGGGCCGCACCAGCACCGCCGTTTCCTCGGCCACCGCGCTCAAGTCCAGCAGCACATGCTGGGGGTCGCTCTTGCGCGCCAGCGCGCGGATGCGGCGGATCACTTCGGTGGCGCGGCCGGTCGCGTCGAGCATGCGCGCCACCGCCGCGCGCGCCTCGCCCATGTCCGGCTCGGGCCGGTCCATCCAGCGCAGGCAGGCTTCGCCGTTGGCCGAGATGGCGGCCAACGGCTGGTTCACTTCGTGGGCGATGGACGCCGCCAGTTCGCCCAGCGTGGTGACGCGCGTGGCGTGGGCCAGTTGCAATTGCGAGCGGTGCAGCGCCTGCTCGGCCTGCGTGGCCGCAGTCACGTCCATCAGCGCGCCCAGGTATTCATGGCCGCCGTCATGCCCCTCCCTGCGCGGCGTTGGATGCGCCAGCACGTGGACATATTTGACGGCGCCGTCCGGCATCAGCAGGCGATGCCGGAAGTCGATCGCGCCTTCGCCGCGCAAGGCCTGGTCCATGGCCTGGCGCACCAGCGCACGGTCTTCCGGCATGGTCCGCTGCAGCACCAGCTCGGTGTTCGGCATCAGCCGGCTGTCGACACCGTAGATGCGCGCCGATTCTTCCGACCAGTATATTTCGCCGCCGGGCGCCTTGAAGCTGAAGCTGCCGGTCTGGCTGATGCGCTGGGTGCCGGCCAGGAAGGCTTCGCTGCGGCGCAGCGCTTCCTCGCGCTGCAGCAAGTCGCGGGTGGCGGCCTGGCCGCGCAAGGCCAGGAAAGCGGTGATGCCGATCGCCGCCATGCTGACGACGAGGCGGCCGGAAGCCGGGCCGAGCACGAAGGGATGCGACAGCGCATAGGCGGCCGGCGTCAGCAGCAGACACAGGACCGCCGTCGCCAGCACGCCGGCACGCTGCCAGACGGCGGCCGCCAGCAGCACCACCACGACGTAGAGCACGGCGATGGCGATGTCGAGCGCCGTCAGGGCGTCGATCAGGAAGATCAGCAGCGTCAGCAGGAACAGCATCGCCGGCAGCAACGGCGAGCGTACGGAATGGAACATGCAAATCCTTTGGACGGGCGATGGGCCGGACCAGCCACTGGCGGAATACGGCGCGGGCCTGGATTGGGTGGCATTTTATTCCGTCTTTACACTGATTGCACTGCATTCAATTGTATGTGCTAAAGGTTTCACGGCCGCCGCCAGCATTTACATAGGAGAACAGTTATATAAAAATAATTTCTCATGTTTTTACGTAATTTTTTTCTTGGTATAAATAATAATTTCCTGATATAATTTGCAATCAGAAACGAATCGACCAAAGCCGGCTGGTGTGGCGAGGTGCGAGGCCAAATAACCCGTCAGTGCGCGACGCGCTGGCCTTCAACTAATTGGAGTTTTTATGCGCATCAAGACCACCCTGCTGGCCATCGCCGCCTTCGCCGCGCTTGGCGCTACCGCCGCCCAGGCATCGACCAACCTCGTCGTGAACGGCGGCTTTGACACCGTCAACGGCGTGACCGGCCAATTCAACAACAGTATCAGCGTCCCTGACTGGACCTCGAACGGCTACAACTTCATCTTCGGCGCCGGTACCGCGGACACGGTCGGCGCGAATGGCCAGTACGGCAACCTGACCCTGTGGGGCGCCAACAACGGCGGTGCCAACTCCCTGGCCAGCAGCAGCAACGGCGGCAATTTCGTCGGCGCCGACGGCGCCTACATGGTGGCGCCGATCGAGCAAACCATCAATGGCTTGGTCGTCGGTCAGAAATACACTGTCAGCTTTGAATGGGCTGCCGCACAGCAATACGGCTACACCGGCGCCAACAGCGAACAATGGCTGGTGAACCTGGGTTCGAACGCCGCGACCACCCAGTCGACCGCGGTCTACCAGAACGCCAACCACAGCTCGAGCAGCTGGATGCAGGAAAGCATGACCTTCACCGCCACCAGCACCAGCGAAGTGTTGTCCTTCATCGCCCAGGGCACGCCGAACGGCGAACCGCCTTTCTCGCTGCTGGACGGCGTTTCGATGGTGGCCGCCGTGCCTGAGCCATCGTCGTGGGCGATGCTGTTCGCCGGCCTGGGCGTGATCGGCTTCATGGCGCGTCGCCGCAAAGCCGATATCGCGGCCTGAGCAGCCAGCGTTTTTAGCCGATACCGGCCGGGGGCGACCTCGGCCGGTATTCTCGTTTCAGGTACGGGCGCATGCAGTCAACTCAAGTTTCAACGTTCCCGCACAGACGAGCCGACATGAACCTACTCCACAGCATCCTCGCGCATTTGCCGGATTTTGCCCGCGACATGGCCCGGCTGTGCATCTGGCTGGTCTTGCTCAGCGCGATTTTCCTGCCGCTGGAGCGCTACCTGGCGCTGCGCGACGGCACAGTGCGGCGCAAGGAGTTGTACAACGATCTAGGCTATTACTTCCTCAACAGCCTGCTGCCGCTGATGGTGCTGAGCTTGCCGATGTCGCTGGTCGCGGTCGCCGCCCGGCACCTCATTCCCGAAGCGTTGCCGGCCGCGATGGCTGCGCTGCCGCTGGCGGCCAAACTGGCGCTGGCGCTGGTGGCCGGCGAAATCGGCTTTTACTGGGGACACCGGCTCAGCCACCAGATCCCCTGGTTGTGGCGCTTCCACGCTGTCCATCACAGCGCCGAACACATGTACTTCCTGGTGAATACGCGCGCGCATCCGGTCGACATCATCGTCACGCGTCTGTTCGTCCTGGTTCCGCTCTAC
>DASYLQ010000668.1:0-4545 GCA_036009485.1 Janthinobacterium sp. | reverse complement strand
ATGATGCGGTTCGCCAGCGAAGACACGAACTCGCGGTCGTGCGAGACGAATACCAGGGTGCCGGCATACTTTTCCAGCGCGATATTCAGCGATTCGATCGATTCCATGTCCATGTGGTTGGTCGGCTCATCCATCAGCAAGACATTGTGGCGGCCCAGCATCAGCTTGCCATACATCATGCGTCCCTTTTCGCCGCCGGACAGCACGCGCACGGATTTCTTCACTTCGTCGCCGCCGAACAGCAGCCGGCCCAGGATGGAGCGCACGGCCTGGTCGTCGTCGCCCTCCTTGGTCCACTGGCCGATCCAGTCGGTCAGGTTGTCGTCCTTGGCGAAGTCTTCGGTCGGATCTTGCGGCATATAGCCGACGTTGGCGTTCTCGGCCCATTTGACGCGGCCCTGGTCCGGCTGCAAGCCGGCGATGTCGCCTGCGATACAGCGCAACATCGTCGTCTTGCCGGCGCCGTTGGCGCCGATGATGGCGATGCGTTCGCCCGCCTCGACCATGATGCTGAAGTTCCTGAACAGCTGGCGCTCGTATTTTTTCGCAATGCCCTCGACTTCCACCGCCAGGCGGTGCAGCTTTTTCTCGCCGTCGAAACGGACGAAGGGATAGGCGCGCGACGATGGTTTGATGTCGTCGACCTTGATCTTTTCGATCTGCTTGGCGCGCGAGGTCGCCTGGCGCGCCTTGGATTTGTTGGCGGCGAAACGGCGCACGAAGTCTTGCAGTTCGGCGACCTTTTCCTTGGCCTTGGCATTGTTCGCCAGTTGCTGGTTGCGCGCCTGGGTCGAGGCGAACATGTATTCGTCGTAATTGCCCGGATAAATCTTCAGCGTTCCGTAATCCATGTCGGCGACGTGGGTGCAGACCTGGTTGAGGAAGTGGCGATCGTGGGAAATGATGATCATCGTCGAATTGCGCTCGTTGAGCACGTCTTCCAGCCAGCGGATGGTGTTGATGTCCAGGTTATTCGTCGGCTCGTCGAGCAGCAGGATGTCGGGATTCGAAAACAGCGCCTGTGCCAGCAGCACGCGCAGCTTCCAGCCGGGCGAGACATTGCTCATCGGCCCCTGGTGCAGCTCGATCGCGACGCCGGCCCCGAGCAGCAGTTCGCCGGCGCGCGATTCGGCCGTGTAGCCGTCGTATTCGGCGACCTTGCCTTCCAAGTCGGCGGCGGCCATGTAATCGTCGTCGGTGGCGTCCGGATTGGCGTAGATGGCGTCGCGCTGCTGCATCGCGGCCCACATTTCGGTGTGACCCATCATGACGACGTCGAGCACGCGCATGTCTTCGAAGGCGAACTGGTCCTGGCGCAATTTACCCAGGCGCTCATTCGTATCGAGCATCACGGTGCCGGCCGACGGTTCCAGGTCGCCGCCGAGGATTTTCATGAAGGTGGACTTGCCGCAGCCATTGGCGCCGATCAAGCCGTAACGATTGCCGTCGCCAAACTTGACGGAAATATTCTCGAACAATGGCTTGGCGCCAAACTGCATGGTGATATTAGCTGTGGAGAGCATGTAAAATCTGTGCTTTAGTCAGTGAATTCAAGGGGTTATATGGGTTTTTCGCATTATACAGCAGCCACCTCCAAGCACTGTGCATACACCCAAAAAAACAATGACTTACCGCTGTATATTCAGGAAATGGATGCCGCTGCCCGATCACCTCGACGCGCCATTCCTGCAGGCGGATAGACTACCCAGCCAGCGCCGCCTGCGCGCCCCTCAGCGGGATCTCAGGTGGCGTTCATTGCCTTCGGTGATGAAGATCGTTTCTTCATTGTCCGAGAAGGTCAGCGTGGTGCCGTCCTTGGCGATGAAGGAGCCGGGGCCGACAGGGAAGATTTCCACCCGATCCTGGCCATAGATCTCGCTGAAATAGCGGGAACCGTTGCGTTTCAGTTTGATGAAGTCGCCGTTATCCAGCGCATACGAACCGGCATAGCTTTCAAAATCCGATGGATGCATGTTGAAGTGCGACCTGGCCGAGCTGATCTGCACCGAAGGATTATCGGTCTGGGCCGCCTGGCTTGCCTGGGCGGCGGACATGCACAGCATGGCGCTGGCGGCGAGGACGTAGAAAGATTTGTTCATGGTATGGTCTCCGATGATAAATTGGGAAAGGCAATCGGCTGGGAATTTTTTGTTCTTAAATCACGGTGCGCTACGTGGACGGGTGGGGACAAGCGCAAGTTGCGACGCGGCCATCCTCCACTCATTCACGAAATTAGATCGCTTTTCTTTTATATGATTCCGCCTTCTGGAATGTAATTTTAATTACAGTTGGAGATTAAGGCAGCACGGCTTTCAATAACCGACAAAAAATGTTTGTTGAATCGCAGAAATATATTACAGCTAAACATAGTTCTTAAATAAAAGTTAAATGTAGACAGGATTCGCGTTTAGGGATGCGATAGCAAGGATAGCTGAGAAAGCTTGTTTAGCCAGCTCAAACATATGCCGAAAACATGCGTGGCCAGCTTGCCCCTATTATGTAAAGAGTATTTACTCGATCTCGGCAAAACGCAGTCTTGATCGAGTATTCTTTACAGGAGCGCAATCGTGAAAAACAAACTACGGTTTCTGAAATCCCTGCCTCTGCTTGTATTGCTGTTTGCGGCAGGCGCAGCCCAGGCAGACATCACTGTCTTTACTGACCGCGCCAGTTTCGCGGCGGCGGTAAGTTCGTCCCAGCTCGTCGATACATTCGATGACTTGCCTGTCGGTCTATACGTGGCAGCTCTTCCACTGGTGCGAAGTGTAGGTCGAATCTCCGCCGGCTCCAGTGCCGGCATAGATACTTTTTCCGGGGTCGACGGCGGCGGCGGTGACATGTGGCTTTCGACTTCTCACCCGGGTCAGAGCGTCGGTTTTTGGAATTTAAACGCACGCTATGGCCCCGCAGGAGCGGGAGTGGGCGGGAATTTCTTCGGCACTGACGACTTCGGAGCAGTAGCCCCCGGCACCATCGACGTCACTATACTCGCAACCGACGGCAGTGAAACGGTGCGCCTCGTGAACCCTACTCCAGACACGTTCGTCGGCTTCGTCGCTTCGAGTCCCGTGCAGATATCGGTGACGCCCATCGAAGGCCTGTTCCATGTGACCGCAAACAACTTCACGCTGGCACCGGCGGTGCCGGAACCCGAAACGTACGCCATGCTGCTGGCCGGCTTGGGCTTGCTTGGCTTTGTGGCGCGTCGCCGCAACATTACGAGGAGCTACCGATATGCAACTGAATAAAACTATTGAAAAATATGGGCTTATATTTTGTATGAGTCTGGACAGAAATATATATTTTCCGTCATTTTCGCGAATGTTGCCTTATACAAAACAAATATCCTCGTATCAGCCGATGGGGCAATGAAATCTTTAGAGGATAAAAATTATCTGGACAAGCTCGCAACTGCAATCGCAAGCAATCCGGATAATTTCGCATCAAAAGCCATTTCAATATAAGAATTGTTTTTAGTTACTGCCCAGTGTCGGATATTCATTCATCGTCAATCGATAACCACCGGCGCCGGACAGCAGATGCGCCCGCGCTCCGAACGGCAGGGTCACGCGGCGGCGGACGTGGCCAAACTCGAGTCCCGTCAACACCGGCACCGGCAAGCGTGCGCGCGCATAGGCCAGCATCGCGTCGAAATCGTAGCCGTTCTCGTTCGGCCCCAGCTTGTAGAGCGAAAAATCGCCCAGCAACACGGCTTTCTGTCGTCCGATCACGCCGGCGTGCAGCAATTGCAGCAGCATGCGCTCGACCCGGTACGGGTGCTCATTGACGTCTTCGACGAACAGGATGCCGCCGTCGATCCGGGGAAAATACGGCGTGCCGAGCAAATGCGTCAGCATGGTCAGGTTGCCGCCCCAGAGCATGCCCTCGAGCTCGACCACGGGATTGCCCTGCGCCAGCGCCGTCACGCTGTGGCTGGGCCCGCGCAAGCAATCCCAGAATTGCTGCAAGGTAAAGTCGACCGGTTCGTCGCGGATGAAGTCGTCGCAGATCATCGGCCCGGCGAAACTGGCGCGGCCGGTCGCAGCCATCAAGCCCATGTGGAAAGCCGTGAAGTCGCTGTAGCCGACGAATAATTTGCCGCTGTCGGCCATAGCCTCGAAATCGATCTCGGGCAAGATGCGGCTGATGCCATAACTGCCGCGCAAGGCCATCACCACCTGCACCGCGGGGTCGGCGGCGGCGGCGTTCAGCTGCGCCAGGCGCGCCTCGTCGGTGCCGCCGAAGCGCTGGAAGATCGCGGCCGGGTCGTAGTAGTTGTGGACCGTGCAGCCTTGCGCGCGCAGGCGTTCGATGCCGCGTTCGAGCGCGGCGTGATCGGCCGCGTAGCCGCCCGGCGCAAAGATGGCGATGCCGATGTGTGGGATAGTCACTGTTTTTCGAAAAGCCGCGGAGTGGGGTCGGGCGTCATCTTACCGTGCGCATGGGCGTCGATCAAGGCGACCAGCCGTTCGATCAGCTGCGGCGGCAAATCGTGGCCCATGCCTTCGATGACTTCGAGCCGCGCGCCGGGCACCTGGCGCGCGG
>DASYLQ010000667.1:0-3616 GCA_036009485.1 Janthinobacterium sp. | reverse complement strand
CCGGGCCAGAACCACGACAAGCTGAAGGACGAGATGCGTAGCAACATCGACCGCGGCTACACGGTGGTCAAGAAAAAGATCGGCGGCGCCTCGCTGAACGAAGACCTGCGCCGCATCGACTCCATCATGAGCGTGCTGCAGGACGGCCAAAAGCTGTGCGTCGACGCCAACGGCCGCTTCGACCTGGATACGTCGATCGCCTACGCCAAGGCGCTCAAACAGTACGATCTGTTCTGGTATGAAGAGGCGGGCGATCCCCTCGATTTCGAATTGCAGGCGACCTTGCGCAGCTATTACGACAAGCCGATGGCGACCGGCGAGAACCTGTTTTCGATGCAGGATGCGCGCAACCTGATCCGCTACGGCGGCATGCGCGCCGACCGTGACTGGCTGCAATTCGATTGCGCGCTCAGCTATGGCCTGGTGGAGTACCTGCGCACGCTGGACATGTTGCACGAGCACGGCTGGTCGCGCAGCCGCTGCATCCCGCACGGCGGCCACCAGATGTCGCTGAATATCGCGGCCGGCCTGGGTCTGGGCGGGAATGAATCGTATCCGGACCTGTTTCAGCCTTTCGGCGGCTTCCCGGATGGCGTGAAGGTGGAAAACGGCTATATCACGATGCCGGACCTGGTCGGCATCGGCTTCGAAGGCAAGGCCAATCTGTACAGCGAGATGCGGGCGCTGAGCGGGCAGTAAGTTTTTTAAGGAGCCAGACCCGGCTCAGGGGCACCTCGAAAAACCGTCGCGAGCAAGCCCGCGATATTAACTTCGCGCGTTGAGTAGCGGAACCGTACGGACGTACGGGGGCGCCGAGCCGGTGAGCAACGGAGACGCGAGAGCGGGCTGCGCAGTAGGTTTTTCGAGGTCCCCTCAGGTGCACAGGCCGTAAACTTTCCTGTCCTTGAACAGGCGGTAGGTATAGGTGCGCACCGGGTAGGGCTTGCCGCCGATGATCATCGGCGGCGGCGTCAGGTCGAAGCGCTCCGGCAGGGCACCGCGAAATTGCAGGCGCAGGCGGAAAATCGTTTCGTCGGAATTGGCGTCGGCGCGCAGCAGCAGCGGCAAGCCATCCAGGGTTTCAGTCTTTTTCTCCAGTCCGCCCGGCGCGCGCCGGTCGACGCCGACGATCTTGCCGCGCGCGGCGACGGCGCCGCGCGGCACGGCGATGTCGAAAGTGCGCGCGCTGAATTGCGCCTGCATCCCGCGCGGCACGAAATAACTGAGCCCCAGCTCCAGCGTCTTGTCGTCGACTGCCTGCGGGGGCGAGGCGAAGACGCCGATCTGCTGCGGCAGCACGAAGCGCGAGCCGTCGATCCAGTTGGCGCAATCGGTCGTCGTCGCCTGGTACAGGTTCTCGGCCTTGTACGCGTCTTCGCAGCCGGCGAGAGCGAGCAAGAAAACCAATGGAAGATATCTGCCCATGCTGAGTCCTGTCTTGAGTGATGGAGCGCGGCGGCGCGGGCCGATTTTACTGGCGCCGCCAGGCCGGCGCAATAGCGCATGCGGCGGCCGGTGCCGGATTGTGCTGACCTGTGCCGGCCGGTGCCGGGGCCTGTGCTTTATACTGCGGGCTGGCGCAGCATGCCGCCCTCCTGAACGCAACGCTTATTTCATCGCATTTTAAGGCCCCTCATGTCATTTGCCTCTCTGGGCCTCGCTCCCTCCCTGCTCAACGCCGTCGCCGCCAGCGGCTATGCAACGCCGACCGCCATCCAGGCCGCCGCCATTCCCGCCATCCTGCGCGGCGGCGACGTGCTGGGCCGGGCCCAGACCGGCTCCGGCAAGACCGCCGCCTTCGCGCTGCCGCTGCTGCAGGCGCTGCTGGAAGCGAAGGGCGGCGCGCGCCAGTTGCGCGCCCTGGTCCTGGTGCCGACGCGCGAACTGGCGGTGCAGGTGGGCGAGGCGATCGCCGCCCTGGCCAGCCATTTGCCCAAGCCCTTGAAAGTGGCGACCCTGTTCGGCGGCGTTTCGATCAATCCGCAGATGATGGGCTTGCGCGGCGGCGCCGACATCGCCGTCGCCACGCCGGGCCGCCTGCTCGACTTGTTCGACCATAATGCGCTGACGCTGTCGGCGCTGTCCATGCTGGTGCTGGACGAGGCCGACCGCTTGCTCGACCTCGGCTTCAGCGACGAAATCGGACGCATCCTGTCGCTGCTGCCGGAGCGCCGCCAGAACCTGTTTTTTTCGGCCACCTTCCCGCCCTCGGTGACGGCGCTGGCGGGGAAGGTCCTGCGCCAGCCGGTGCGCCTCGAGGCCGGGACGGCAGCGGCCGATGAACCGGACATCGTCCAGCGCGCCATCGCCGTCGATGCGCCGCGCCGCACCCAGTTGCTGAAGCAGCTGATACTGCAAAACCAGTGGAGCAGGGTGCTGGTCTTCGTCGCCACCAAATATGCGGCGATGCACGTGGCCGACAAACTGCAGCGCAACGGCATCGACGCCGCCGCCTTCCACGGCGAGATCAGCCAGGGCGCGCGCAGCGCAGTGCTGGCCGATTTCAAGGCCGGACGGCTGCAGGTGATGGTCGCCACCGACGTCGCCGCGCGCGGCATCGACATCGCCCTGCTGCCGGCGGTGGTGAACTATGACTTGCCGCGTTCGGCCGACGACTACACGCACCGCATCGGCCGCACCGGCCGCGCCGGCGAAAGCGGCGTCGCCGTCAGCTTCGTCAGCGCCGGCACGGAAGCGCATTTCCGTCTGATCGAAAAGCGCCAGAACGTGCTGGTGCCGCGCGAGCGGATGGCCGGTTTCGAGCCGGTCGACACCGCGCCGGCGCAAGTTTCGGTGAGCGATACGCTGAACGGCGGCATCAAGGGCGGGCGCAAGAGCAAGAAGGACAAGCTGCGCGAAGCCGCGGCGCGGGATCGATCGGCAGACGAATTATGGTTTGAATAACGCTGGCTTGCGCCCTCATCTGGCCGCGCCGGCCGCGTCCGTCCCCTGCACCAGGTCCATGCGCCGGCGGATGCGTTGGCCTTCGGCCGCAGCGCCGGCCTGTTCGGCGCGCAGCGCCTGCGCGCCCAGCCACGCCAGCAGCGGCCGCCGCCAGCCTTGCGCCGAGGCGGTGTCCACCGCCGTGTCCAGCAGCGCGGGACTGGCGCGGCCGGCGCGCAAGACGGCGCCCGCCGCCACCAGTTTCGACAGCGGATCGCCTATCGCCTGCACCGCCGCCGCGGCCGCCGCATCCGAACCGGCGCCGGCCACGGCGCGCTGCTGCTCCGGCAGCAAGGCCGCGTCCTTCGGCTGCAAGCGTCCAGCCAGGTAATCGGCATAGGCGCGGTCCGCCGCACCGGCGTCCCGGCGCAGTTTTTCAAACCCGGCGCATTCCTCGACGACCAGGCTGGCGACCCGCGTGGCGCAGCGGATCAATTCCACCCGCAGCACCAGCTCGACCTTGCCGGTGCGCGCCACCTCGTCGCGCGCGCGCTTGAATTCGCTGCTCTCGACCAGGGTATTGCCGCTCATATAGGCATCGGTGAAGCGCTCGACCGAGCTTTGCGCATTCATTTGCCAGTCGGGCGCCGGCGCTTTGCTGGAGCAGGCGGCGAGCAGCGAAAATACAGCGGCGCAGAGCGGGCCGCGCCGCGAGAGTGTGGTGGCGCTCATG
>DASYLQ010000666.1:0-3130 GCA_036009485.1 Janthinobacterium sp. | reverse complement strand
AACTCGCTGCCTACCACATGTAGTCGCCATAGGTCGGGCTGGCAATGACCTTGATCGGCAGCGCGGCGTTGGAAATATACGCATCCACATCGTCCTGCAGCAGCAGGCGCTTGGCCAGCAGCGCATTGGCGGCGGCGGCGCGGGCGGCGACCAGGCCGCCGAAGGCCGCCGCGCGCAAGCCCCAGCCGGAATTGGTGGCCACCGGCGCCACCACTTCCGGCAGGCGGATGCCGGGGATGTCGTTGCCGTCGATATCCACCTTCGGCAGCGAGTTCGGATAGTACTTGCCGGTCGGCGGGCCCGGATACGGGTTCAGGATGCCCGCGCCGAAACCCGAGCCGAAGTTCCACAGGTTGCGCACCGTGACCAGGCCGGCCTTGACCAGTACTCATTGCCGGAATCGATGTTCATGACCAGCGGGCAGGTATTGCTGGCGGTGCAGCGCAGATTGCGGCCATCCGTCTTGCCGGTCAGCGGATCGGTGGTGGTGGTATAGGAAAACGGGAAGACCGCTTCCACGTTCAAGTGGTCTGCCGGTTGCGCTCGGTGCGGCCGTTTTGCGCGAAGCGGTAGTTGATGCCCAGGCCGTTGCCGCCGCCTATCCAGTTGAAGACGCCGTCGAAGACTTTCTTGCCGTTCAAGTCCTGGTTAAAGCCGAGCCAGATATAGTCGTTCATCAGGCGCGACGGCTGCGACAGCGACCATGACACCACGCGCTTCGGATCGCCCGCCAGCGGGTTCGCCGCGCCCACGGTGTCGGCGCTTGCATTGCGCAGGAAGGAAACGAAGTCGCGCATCGCCGCCATGCCGATGCCGGCCACATAGGGATCGATGGCGGTGTAGTTCAGCTCGTAGATCCAGCTTTGCTGGAAGGCCGCGCCGCCGGCCAGGGCGATGGTGTTGGGACTGGTCCACGACCAGCCGCTGGACGGCACCGGAACCGGTGCATCGGTGAGGAAATGGCGCATGGTCAGCGTGGCTTTGCCGGTATCCGTGCTGGCCGTGTTGTAGTAGGTCTGGAACGATGTCGTTGTCGCGTTGTCGTTCACGATGTACTCATAACTCGGCCCGCTCAGCGAAGTGCCGCCGGCGGCCTTGGCCAAAGGCAGGTTGATGTGCAGATTGTCCAGATTGCTGGCGGACACTTCGCCATCCCAGCCCGACCAGACCAGGGTGTACCCCTGCTTCATCAGAAAGGCGCCGCCGGCGAGCTCGGCGTGGCCGGCGTCTGGGCGACGGCAGGACTGTTGTTGTCGTCCGTGCCGCAAGCCGCGAGCGAGAGCAACAGTGTCAATGGAAGGAATACATTCCTACGTAAAAAAGCCAGCGAAACGGCCGGCATGCGCATACTCTTCATGTCTCCACCTTGTTTAAGTTATGTTTTGACTTCAGGGGCCGGGCCAGCAATCCGGTTCCAGCGTCGGGTCTGGTACAACGTCCATCGCCGGGAGGGGCGGCGACGGTCAAAAGTTCTTCACACACGCAATTCACAGTTACTAATTGCGTGCATAAAATTTTTTTACGAATCATTACTCCACGTATTTATTTTTTCTATTTGACATTTACTTATCATTTCGTGGATACAATTAATTCCGACACTGGGTGAATCGAACTCTCGATGAAAAACTGATGCTGGACGGCCGCCTCTCCCTGACCACTCCCGAAGGCGTGCGCCTGCTGCTGACGCCCGCCGGCCCCGCCACGCGCGCCTGGGCCTGGGCCATCGATTTCCTGATCTGGCTGTTCGCCTGCTGGCTGATGGCACTGGCCCTGGGCTCATCCAGGCTGGGCGGCGGCATCCTGCTGCTGCTGCTCTTCCTCAGCTACTGGGCTTATCCCGTCATCGGCGAGGTCTATTTTCGCGGCCGCACCGTCGGCAAGCTGGCGCTCGGCATCGAAGTCAGGCGCGCCGACGGCTTGCCGGTCGGCTGGCGCGAATCGCTGCTGCGCAATCTGCTGCTGGTGGCGGATTTTCTGCCGATGCTGTACGCCACCGGCCTGCTGTGCATGCTGTTCGACCGGCGCTTCCGCCGCCTCGGCGATATCGTCGCCGGCACCCAGGTGGTGTACCGCGACAAGCCGCAACCGCGCCCCCTCATGCGCCAGGCCGAACCGCTGCCCCTGCCCTACCCGCTGGCGCCGGCGCAGCAAAGCGCGCTGATCGACCTGTTCGAGCGCGAAGCCGACTTGCCGCGGGAACGCCTGCTGGAACTGGCGACGCTGGCCGAAGCGCTGAGCGGACATACCGGTGCGGCATCGCTGGAACGCCTGCGCGCCTATGCAACGGGATTGACCCTATGAAGCAGAAGCAGTTCGAAGAGCAGAATGCCGCCTTATGGTCGCAGATAGCCGCCATCCTGCAAGGCGATGCGGCGCATGCGGCCGCGCTGCCGCAGCTGTACCGCCGCCTGTGCCAGTGCCTGGCGCTGTCCGGCCAGCGCGGTTATTCGCCGGCGCTGACCGATTATCTGCAGGCCATGGTGGCCGATTGCCACCGCCGCCTGTACGGCAGCGCCGCCGAACGCCCGCGCGGGCTGCTGCGCCTGCTGATGCGCGATTTCCCGCGCCGCGTGCGCGGCGAATGGCGCTTGCTGCTGCTGGCCGCGCTGGCGCTGTGGGGCGTGGCCGTCGGCGTCGGGCTGCTGGTATGGTTGCAGCCGTGGTGGGCCTATAGTTTCAGTTCGCCGGCGGAGCTGGAAGGCTACCGCCAGATGTACCAGCCGGGCCGCATCCGCGTCGGCCGCGGCAACGAAGGCGATATCCTGATGTTCGGTCACTATGTCTGGAACAATATCTCGATCTGTTTCCGCACTTTCGCCGGCGGCATCGCGGGCGGCGTGCCAGCCCTGCTCAGCCTGACTTTCAACGGCATGCAGATGGGCCTCGTCGCCAGTTGGCTGAGCCGGGAGGCGGCCACGCACCAGACCTTCTGGCCCTTCGTGATCACCCCTTCCAGCTTTGAAATTACCGGACTGATGTTGTCGGGCATGGCCGGTATGCGCCTGGGCCTGGCGCTGATCCATCCGGGCCGGCGCAGCCGCCGCCAGGCGCTGTACGGCGCCAGCCAGGCCATGTATCCGGTGCTGGTGGGGGCATCGCTGATGACGCTGCTGGCCGCCTTTTTCGAAGC
>DASYLQ010000665.1:0-3491 GCA_036009485.1 Janthinobacterium sp. | reverse complement strand
GGCGCATAGCTGGCAAGCCATGATGGTCGACGGCCCGCGCTGCTCCTTCAGGTTGATGGCCGACGGATCCACCAGGTAGCGCCCGTGCAGGCCGGCCGGCGCCAGCCCGACCAGGAAGCGCAACGCCTTTTCTTCCATCGGCAGCTCGCCCCAGCAGAAATACTCTTCAAACGTCATTTGCCCGGGCAGGAAAGTCAGCACGGCGCTTCCCATGCCCAGCGGCGCGGCCGTGACGGCGGGGATGCCGAGCCGGGCGCAGGCGGCGAAGGTCGCCTGGCGCGCGGCGAAGGCAAAGAAGTCCAGGCCGTCGACGTACAGGTCGGCGCCCTTGAAAAAGGCCGGCAGCTCGCTTTCGTTTATTCCTTCAGGAAATACCTGGATATCCAGTTCCGGATTGATATCCCTGGCCATCTGCGCCAGCACCTCGGCCTTGGGCCGGCCCAGGGTCGACATCGTGGCGCCGACCTGGCGGTTGAAGTTGGCGATGTCGAAATGGTCGAAATCGGCGATATGGAAGGCGCCGACGCCCAGCCGGGCCAGCGTCAGCAGGTGCACGCCGCCGACGCCGCCCATGCCGGCGATCGCCACGCGCTTGTGCCGCAAGGTTTCCTGCTCAGCCTGGGTAACCCAGCCGATATTGCGGGAAAACGCCTCGCGATAAGAAAATGTCTCTGTCATTTGATCCTCGTCTAACGTGGCCGAGTCCGGCAGCGCGCTCAGCGAGGTTCGACAAGTTCTTTCGGCAAAAGTTCCGAAGAAAAAAAAATTTCCTGCTCTTGTATGCTATGTTGCTATCAAAAATTATTCGAGACGAATTAACTTTTTACGAAGCTTCCAAAATAATCAGACTATCAAGGAAATGTATGCGTCTTAGCCCCTGCCTCAAGCCCCTCAGCGCCGCCCTGCTGAGCCTGACCCTGACCGGCGCCCTTCACGCGGCTTCCCTGCCCGCCGTCGAAGCCAAAAACGGCATGGTCGTGACGTCCCAGCACCTGGCCTCGCAAGTCGGGGTCGACATCCTGAAAATGGGCGGCAACGCCGTCGACGCCGCGGTAGCCGTCGGCTATGCGCAGGCCGTGGTGAATCCCTGCTGCGGCAATATCGGCGGCGGCGGCTTCATGACGATCCACTTGGCCGACGGCCGCGACACCTTTGTCAACTTCCGCGAAAAAGCCCCGGCCGCGGCCAGCGCCGACATGTATATCGGCGCCGACGGCAAGGTGGTGCCCGGCTCCACGCTGCACGGCTACCTGGCGGTCGGCGTGCCCGGCACCGTCGCCGGCCTCGATGCGGTGCAGCGCAAATACGGCAAGCTGACACGGGCCCAGGTCATGCGGCCGGCGATCAAGCTGGCGCGCGAGGGCTTCATCCTGACGCGCGGCGACACCGACATCCTCGACACCACCACCGCCTGGTTCAAGAAGGATCCTGAAGCGGCGCGCATCTTCCTGCATGCCGACGGCTCGGCCTACCAGCCGGGCGAGCGCCTGGTGCAAAAAGACCTGGCCAGGACGCTGGAAGCGATTTCCCGCCGCGGCCCCGACGCCTTTTACAAGGGCGCGATCCCGGCCGCCGTCGAACGCGCCTCGAAGGGCGGCGGCGGCATCATCACCGCCGCCGATTTTGCCGACTTCAGCATCACCGAGAGCGATCCGCTGCGCTGCGACTACCGCGGCTACGCCTTCATCGTGGCGCCGCCGCCCAGCTCCGGCGGCGTCACCACTTGCCAGATCCTGAACACGCTGGAAGGCTACGACATGAAGTCCATGGGCTTCCATTCCGCCGCGTCCATCCACTACATGACCGAAGCCATGCGCCACGCTTATATGGACCGCAACACCTTCCTCGGCGATCCGGCCTTCATCAAGAATCCGCTCGAGCGGCTGATGAGCAAATCCTATGCCGCCTCGATCCGCGAAAAAATCAGCGCCGACAAGGCGACCCCGTCGACCCAGGTGCAGCCCGGCATGGAGCCGCATGAAAAACCCGAGACCACGCATTACTCGGTGGTCGACAAGGCCGGCAACGCCGTCTCCACCACCTATACCGTCAACGGCCGCTTCGGCGCCGTCGTCATCGCCCCCGGCACCGGCTTTTTCCTGAACGACGAGATGGACGATTTCACCGCCAAGATCGGCGAACGGAATATGTATGGCCTGGTACAAGGCGCCAATAACTCCATCGCGCCGGGCAAGCGGCCGCTGTCGTCGATGTCGCCGACGCTGGTGACCAAGGATGGCAAGACGTTCATGGTGGTCGGTTCGCCGGGCGGTTCGCGCATCATCACGATCACGCTGGAAGCGGCGCTGAACGTGATCGACTACGACATGTCGCCGCAGGAAGCGGTGGACGCGCCGCGCATCCACCATCAATGGTTGCCCGACCAGGTGTATTACGAAACCCGCGGCCTGGCGCCGGACACGCTGAAGATCCTCGGCGACATGGGTTACAAGATGACCGAGCAGACGCCCTGGGGCGCGACGGAATTGATCATGATGGGCTTGCCGGATGCGGCCGGCGTGTCGCCCGCCAGTTCGGGCAACGATTCCGGCGTCTCGGGCAAGGTGCTGCCGGGCTTTATGTACGGCGCCAACGACGCCCGCCGTCCGGCCGGTTCGGCCGCCGGGTATTAAAACTCTGGCATTAAAACCCTGGCCCTGTCCTTCAAGGGACAGGGCCCCTCAAACCAGCATTAGCTGCCGTCCACGGACGAGCGGGGCCGGCAATGCTAGTCAGCAGATTGAACCGTTGATGCTCTTGCCGGTCCGCACGTCGAGGCCGAAATAGCACGAATACCCGTCGTCCTTGGTCCAGATGCAGCTAAGATCGCCCCTGTTTCGTTCTCGGTAGTCCGAGGCATCGCTACAGGACATCTTCGCGTCCGGTCCAATGTGGTCGAATAGGTCCTTAGCGAGAGGCCCAGTGAACATGAGCGACAATTTCCGGTCTTTCTGCGTCGGCGGGGTCGAATCCCCAATGCTCCCGCCGTACACGTAGTAATCGCCCTTGAGCGGCTTGGCCAAGTACCGGCCCTCCTCCTTTTTGTCGGCTGCGTGGGCAAGTGGTAGCAGCGCAAACGCGCTGACGAGGCACACCAGGCGTGCGTTCATGGGCGCTCCCAGACTTCGATGTGAAGGTGGTCATTGTGGCCGGGCCAAGACGTCACGCGGCCGCCGCAAGCCTTCTGCACCATGTCGTCATTGAAGTAGATGCGCCTCACCATCGGGTGCTGCAAGAACAGGCGAACCAGTTTGATGGTGGCCTCGCATTCGTATATCGCCTTGTCCCTGTACGAGCAGCGCGCGGCTTGGCCGACCATCCCGTCTTTCCGCACAGGACGGATATCCATCTCGATACCCTTCATGTGGGTGTGGTGATCGTACTTGCGCCCGTTGGCCACGCTGATGTTTCCAATGCCGAACTTACGGTCATCGATGGCCTTCCATTCACGCTCGACCCAGAAGATTACGGACAGCATGTTGGGGTGGGCG
>DASYLQ010000664.1:0-2821 GCA_036009485.1 Janthinobacterium sp. | reverse complement strand
TCGCCCAGCGCGCCCTTGCCGACCGAGTGGCTGATGGTCTTGCAGGCGCGCGCCACCACTTCGATCAGCAGGCGCAGTTCGGCCGGGATGGTGTTGTGCGAGCGTTGTTCTTCGACCAGGTATTGCGTGAGGCTGATGCGTTTCATGGGATCCCTTTGTTTGATTGTTGAATATTTACCTAGGGGGGCCTCGAAAAACCGTAGCGTGCTGCGCAGTAGGTTTGTCGAAGTCTCCTTAATTAGACAGGGCCTTGCCGACCACTTCCAGCACGTCGTTCGACAACTTCTTGCTGCGGACGACCTTTTCCAGCGCCGCTTTCATGTGCACCTGCAGCGCCGGCAGGTAACGGCGCCAGCGGTCCATGCTGCGCGCCAGCCTGGCCGCCACTTGCGGATTCAAGGCGTCGAGGGTAATCACCTGCTCGGCCCAGAAGGCGTAGCCGCTGCCGTCGGCGGCGTGGAATTGCGCGGGATTGCCGTTGCAGAAACTGAAGATCAGGCTGCGCGCGCGGTTCGGGTTTTTCAGCGTGAAGGCCGGATGCGACATCAGCTTGCGCACCGCCGCCACGTCGGTGCCGGGCGCCGCGGCCTGCATCGAAAACCATTTGTCGACCACCAGCGCATCTTGCGCGAAATCGGCATAAAAGCGGTGCAGCGGCGCGGCCGCATTCTTCGTGTTGCCGGAATGGATCAGCGCCACCAGCGCGGCGGAACGGTCGGTCATGTTGCCGGCTTGCTCGAACTGCCTCTGCGCCAGCGCCAGTTCCTCGGCGCCCGGGGCGATCAGCAGATACGACAGCGCCAGATTTTTCAGCGCGCGCTTGCCGGCCGATTGCGCGTCCGGGCTGTAGTCGCCCGGCGTCTGGTTGGCCTGGTACTGCGCCAGCAATTCGGTTTTCAGCGCAGCGGCCAGGGCGCGGCGCATGAACTGGCGGGCGCTGTGGATGGCTTGCGGATCGACCGTCGCCAGGCGCTCGGCGATGATGGTTTCCGACGGCAGGATCAGCGCCAGTTCGCGGAAGGCGGCGTCCAGCGACGCATCCGCCAGCAGCGCGCGCTGGGCGTCGATGAAGGTGGCGTCCAGTTCCAGCGGCGCACCGTTTTGCACGGCGGCGGTGAGTTTCAGCAAGCGCTCCATGGCCAGGCGCTGGCCCGCTTCCCAGCGGTTGACCGGATCGCTGTCATGGCTGAACAGGTGCAGCAGTTCGGCGTCGGCGTAGGCGTATTCAAGCACCACCGGCGCCGAGAAATCGCGCAGCAGCGACGGCGTCGGCGCTTCCGCCACGCCGGTGAAGCGGAAGGTCTGCTCGGTCTCGGTCAGCTCCAGCACGACGCTGGTGCGGCCGTCCGCGCCGGCATGGCCAGCCAGATGCAGGGGCAGGTCGCGGCCGTCGGCGCCCAGCAGGCCGACCGCCACCGGAATATGGAAAGGCAGTTTTTTCGCCTGGCCCGGCGTCGCCGGGCAGCCCTGGCTCAGCGTCAGCGCATAGGTTTTCGCCGCGGCGTCGTAATGCGCGGCCGCCTTCAGCACCGGCGTGCCGGCCTGGCTGTACCAGCGCTCGAACTGCCTCAGGTCGCGGCCGTTGGCGTCGGCCATCGCGGCGCGGAAATCGTCGCACTGCACGGCCTGGCCGTCGTGGCGCTGGAAGTACAGGTCCATGCCCTTGCGGAAACCGTCGCGGCCGACCAGGGTCTGCATCATGCGCACCACTTCGGCGCCTTTTTCATAGATGGTGACGGTATAGAAGTTATTGATCTCGACAAAGGAGTCGGGCCGCACCGGATGCGCCATCGGGCCGGCGTCTTCCGGGAACTGGGCCTGGCGCAAGGTGCGCACCTGGTCGATGCGGGTGACGGCGCGGCCGCTGTCGGTGCCGATCATGTCGGCCGAGAATTCCTGGTCGCGGAAGACGGTCAAGCCTTCCTTCAGCGACAGCTGGAACCAGTCGCGGCAGGTGACCCGGTTGCCGGTCCAGTTGTGGAAGTATTCATGCCCGACCACCGCCTCGATGCCGGCGTAGTCGATGTCGGTCGCCACGCGCGGATTGGCCAGCACGAACTTGGTGTTAAAAATGTTCAAGCCCTTGTTTTCCATCGCGCCCATGTTGAAGTCGCCGACGGCGACGATCATGAAGCGGTCCAGGTCCAGTTCCAGGCCGAAGCGCTCCTCGTCCCAGCGGATGCTGTTTTTCAGCGACTCCATCGCGTACTGGGTCTTGTCGAGGTTGCCTTCTTCCACCCAGACCTGGAGCAGCGCTTCGCGGCCCGACTTGAGCCGGAAAGTCTCTTCCTGGCACACCAGTTTCGCCGCCACCAGCGCGAACAGGTAGGACGGCTTCTTGAACGGGTCTTCCCATTTGGCGTAGTGGCGGCCGTCGCCCAGGTCGCCCTCTTCGATCAGATTCCCGTTCGACAGCAGCACCGGAAATTTTTCCTTGTCGGCGCGCAGCATGACGGTATATTTCGCCATCACGTCCGGGCGATCCGGGAAATACGTGATGCGGCGGAAGCCCTCGGCTTCGCACTGCGTGAAGAAATTGCCGTTCGAAACATACAGCCCCGACAGGGTCGTATTCTTTGCCGGCGCCAGCAGCGTTTCGATTTCCAGCGTCACCTCGGCCGGGGCCTTGCGGATGGTCAGCGTGGCCTTGCCCAGCTTGTACTGGCCCGGGCTCAGGATCCTGCCGTTCATCCTCAACCGCACCAGCGTGATGTCTTCGCCGTGCAGCACGATGTCGCTGTCCTTGCCGGCGGAATTGCGCCTCATCCGCAGGCGGGCCGCCACGACGGTGCGGGCGGGCTCGAGATCGAAGCCAAGTTCC
>DASYLQ010000663.1:0-10987 GCA_036009485.1 Janthinobacterium sp. | reverse complement strand
CCGCACCGACCGCTGCATACACGGCGACGTCCAGCGCATCCCGGTGTGCGGCAAGCGCGTCGTGCCACTCCAGGATCGCCTGGTCCCGGTTGCGCTCGGCCCGCGCCAGCGTCTCGCGCGCCTCGGCCAGCATGAGCGGATTGACTTTGTGGCCGAGCAGGTCGCGGCCGGTTTCGTCGACCGCCAGCACGCGGTGCCGCTCCATGTCGGACAGCAGGCTGCGCAAGGCCTGCGCGCCGCCGTATTCCAGCGTGGCGGCGGCGGCGTCGACGTACAACTGGGCCGGCGGACTGGTGTCGATGTCGGGCGACCTTTGCTGGGCGTGGGCGGGTTCCCTGAGCCAGTAGGCGCCGCCGATACCCACGATGGCGGCCAGCTGGGCCAGGAGAATCGAAAGGAAAAACTTCCAGAACAAGCGGCCCACGGGCTTACTCCCTGATCAACTGGTAGCCGAGCCGGTACACCGTTTGCAGGCAGGAGCGGCCGTCCGCCAGCGTGCCCAGTTTATGCCGCAGGCTGCTCAAGTGAACGTCGATGTTGCGGTCGAAGCGCGCCATCGGCCGTCCCAGTCCCTGTTCCGACAGCGTATTCTTGCTGACCGGCCGGCCGGCGTGGCGTGCCAGCACTTCCAGCAGGTTGAATTCGGTGCTGGTCAGCTCCAGCATGGCGCCGGCCCAGGTGGCGCGGCGCTGTTCCGGCCACATCGTCAGCAGGCCGACGCTGATCTGCGCCGCCTGGCCCGGATCGGCCGGCGCGACCTGGGTGCGGCGCAGGATGGCGCGAATGCGCGCCGTCAGCTCGCGCGGGGTGCAGG
Organism: Janthinobacterium sp.; assembly: GCA_036009485.1. Taxonomy (GTDB): domain Bacteria; phylum Pseudomonadota; class Gammaproteobacteria; order Burkholderiales; family Burkholderiaceae_D; genus Janthinobacterium. The sequence goes on along the minus strand of DASYLQ010000663.1, from coordinate 10,173 downwards.
GCTTGGTCACGTAATCGTCGGCGCCCAGTTCCAGGCCGACGATGCGGTCGGTGTCGTCGCCGCGCGCGGTCAGCATCAGGATCGGCATGCGGCTGCCGACGCGGATGCGGCGCAGCGCTTCCAGGCCGTTCATGCGCGGCATCATGACGTCGAGGATGGCGATGGCGTACTGGCCGCTCAGCGCCTCGGCCGCGCCGCTTTCGCCGTCGTGCACGGCGCCCACCTCGAAGCCTTCCTGCTCCAGGTATTCCTGGAACATGCCGACCAGTTCGATATCGTCATCGATTAATAAAACCTTGCCCATGCCCGCGCGCTTCATCGTTTGAATGCTGCATGATAACAAATCGAGCCTGTCTTTCGCGCCGATTTACCTGCCTTTACAAGGCCTGTTTGCAGGGCTTGCTACTTCCTTGCTTGTTTCTTTACCTGCTTTTACCTTGTGCTTACGGCGCTTTACACCCCGGCGCCGGAGAATGGCGTCTCCCATCGGAACCACAGGATCGCAGACCAATGAACCAGCCAAAAAAGATGAATGACGCCAAACAAACCTTCAAGCGCCTGCTGCTCGCCGCCGCCATTTGCATGCCGCTGGCCGCTTTCGCCGACAGCGGCGCGCCCATGCCGCCGGACGCCGACAGCCAGGACGGTCGGCCTATGGGCGGCCGCGGCATGGCGGACGGTCCGGGCATGCCGATGCACGGGCATTCCGGCCGGCCGCCACGCGGCGGGCACGGCGGCCCCGGCGAAGGCGGCGCGCGCTTCTTGCGCGGCATCGAACTCAACGAGCAACAGCAAGACAAGGTGTTTGCGATCATGCATGCGCAGGCGCCGGAACTGCGCGACCAGCACAAGATCGTCGCCAAGTCGCGTGAGGCATTGCATGCGCTGTCGACGTCGGGCAAATACGACGACGCCAAGGCGGTCGCGCTGACCCAGGCCGCAGCCCAGGCGATGGCCCGGATCACCCTCGACCAGGTGCGCACCAAACAGCAGATCCTGGCGATCCTGACGCCGGAACAGCGCCAGAAAGTGGCGCAGCGCGAGCAGCACATGATGGAAGGGCGCGAACGTCCCGGCCATTCGGGTCCTCCGCAGCGCCCGCAATAGACGCCCCGCACTTCCTTTACACATTTCGCCAATCAGGAGAGCCGCATGTCGATCAGTTCCGTGAGTTCAGCGTTTTCAGTTACCCAGACGAGTCCTTTCGATCGCCTGAAAAGTCTCACCAGCGGCAGCGATGGCAGCAGCGGCGGCACGGCCGGCGCGCCGCCGAACAAGCCGGACGGCGGCGGTTTCATGGACGCGATCGCCTCGGCGCTGCAATCGGTAGGCGTCACGCTGCCGTCGGACTCCGGTTCGTCGACAGCGGCGACGCCGGCAACTTCGAGCACCTCCGCCACCTCGTCGACGTCGGGCTCGGACAGCAGCGGCAGCACCGCCTCGACCGACCCCGCCAGCATCGCGCAGGCGCTGAGCGCCTTCATGCAAACGCTGATGAGCAGCCTGCATGGCCAGGATGGCAGCGCAGGTTCGGCTTCGGCGGCGGACGCCGGCTCGAACAGCGCTTTGTCGCCAGCGCCGGTGGGCGGCAGCGGCGGGACGGGCAGCCTGCAGCTGGACCTGCAAAGCCTGATCCAGAAGCTGGCGGACAGCAGCTCGGCCAGCACCGGCGCGTCGGCCGACGGCAGCGACACCGCCTCGGCGCTGGAGTCTTCGTTTTCCAACCTGCTGTCGGCGCTCGGCGGCAGCAGTTCCAGCACCGGCTCGACCTCCGGCACTAGCGACGTGGCAATGCAATTGAGCAGCTTCCTGCAATCCCTGTCCAGCAGCGTGGGCAGCGGTTCCGGCGGCCACCTGGTCAATACGACGGCCTGATTCGCCGGACAAGACGGTCATGCCGCGCGAGAGGCCCATCACCAAGGCGCCGGACCGGGCTCCGCTCGTGGCAGGATTGCTGTTCCTGGTCACGGGACTGAGCCCGGCGCTGGCCGACCTGCCGTTTTTCTGTGAGTCGTTATGGACTTACCTCCTCACGATCTGGGAGCAGACCTGGAATTAATGTTGAACGCCGAGGCGAACCGGCGCCGGTCGCTGCACTGCGCTGGCGGGGTACTTTAGCTGTGGCATTGCAACCGGGACGGCTTGTACTCGCTGTATTCGAGCGGTGTGACGGCGCAAAACTATCTGCGCGGCGTGCCGGGTGTCGCGCCGGTCGGGTAGCGGCCCCTGGGGCGGTCAAATATCGGACGCGCCAGGTCCAAGGGCCGACATGCCTGCCGGCGCCAGCGACAGCGGCCTTTCCACCAGCAAGAACAACAGGGCGGACGGCAGCAAGGCCAGCGCCAGCATCGGCGCCAGCAGCGCGCAGAAAAACAGCGGACCTTGCGGCGTGGCCGGCAACGCCATCGCGAGGGCGCGAAATGCCGCCTTCAAGGCCAGGCCATGCATCAGGGGACCTCGAAAAACCTACTGTGCAGCTCGCTCTCGCGTCTCCGTTGCTCACCGTACCGCCGTACGGCTCCGCTACTCAACACGATATCGGGCTTGCTCGCTACGGTTTTTCGAGGTCCCCATCAGATAAAAGGAAAAACTCATATTGCCCAGCCGGCGCAACAGCGGCCACGAAAACACCCGCGCCAGGCGGCTGCCGGGCTGGCTGAAACAGGAAAGGCACAGCAGGAAAAAGGCGCAGGACAGGGCCATGGTCTTGAGCACGGGAAGGCCGGGCAAGAGCGACGACGCCAATCCGGCCAGCAGCGTGGCCACCGTCAGCGCGCCGCCGGGCGCCCGCAGCCTGCCGGCACCGAGGGCTTCGTACAGCAAAATCCCGGCGCCGAAAGTCAGCAGCCGGACCGGACCGCCATAGACGGCAAAAGCGGCGGCCGCGATGCCCGTCATCGCAAGGAAAAATGCGACCCGAAAAATAGCGCCGCGGCGGCGCAGCCCGAAGACGGCGATGAGCCAGGGCAGCATCAGGTAATACAGCATTTCATAACTGAGCGACCAGGCTACGGCAATCATCGGCGCGGCATGGCTGAAGCCGTTCAACAGCAGGAAGTTTTCAGCGAGGTAGCGGGCGCCATCGCCTGCATTTGCGGGAATCTTGTTTTCGCCCGGCAGCGCGAAGGACAGCGCCAGGTACAGCAAAAAGACGGCGCCGAAGGCTGGATAGATGCGCCTGAGGCGACGCAGCATGAAAGGCCCGAAGGCTTGCGCGCGGCCGATCAGCGAGCCGTAGATCAGGTAACCGCTGAGGACGAAAAACAGGTCGACGCCGCTGTTGCCGATGGTGTGCAGGGCGGCCGCCGCGGCCGCCACCGGCGTATCCGGCGCCAGCCACGGTCGCACTGCCGTTGCATAGTGGACCATGAACACCAGCAGCACGGCGAAACCGCGCAAGCCCTCCATCGGCGGCAGCTTCGCTGCGGCGCCGGTGCGGCGGAGTTCGAATTGTGTGCCGAGCCATGACATCGGCCGACTATAGCCCGGCTTGCCGGAGCCCGATTGACGCCGGCGCAAATCCCGCTGTGGTGGTGCCGGCTTGCAGCACGGACCATATTGCAGCGCTTACAGGCGCACGCAATCGACGAAATAACCGCGCTTGCCGTCGACTTCGCGTTTTACCAGGCCATGCACGTCCGTTTCGAAGCCGGGGAAGCGTTCGTTGAAATCGCGCGCGAAGCGCAGGTAATCGACGATGGTCTTGTTGAAGCGCTCGCCCGGAATCAGCAGCGGAATGCCGGGCGGATACGGCGTCAGCAGGATGGACGTGATGCGGCCTTCCAGTTCGTCGATCGGCACGCGGTCGATTTCGCGGTGCGCCATCTTGGCGAAGGCGTCCGACGGTTTCATCGCCGGAATCATGTCGGACAGGTACATTTCCGTGGTCAGGCGCGCGACGTCGTAAGCCTTGTAGAAATCGTGGATCTGCTGGCACAGGTCGCGCAAGCCCATCTTTTCATAGCGCGGGTTGGCGGCGGCGAATTCGGGCAGGATGCGCCACATCGGCTGGTTCTTGTCGTAGTCGTCCTTGAATTGCTGCAGCGCGGTCAGCAGCGTGTTCCAGCGGCCCTTGGTGATGCCGATGGTGAACATGATAAAGAAGGAGTACAAGCCGCATTTTTCGATGATGACGCCGTGCTCGGCCAGGTATTTGGTGACGATGGACGCCGGAATGCCGGACTCGCCGAACTGGCCGTCCAGCGACAGGCCGGGATTGACGATGGTGGCCTTGATCGGGTCGAGCATGTTGAAGCCCGGCGCCAGCTTGCCGAAGCCGTGCCAGTCGTCCTCGGCGCGGATGATCCAGTCCTCGCGCGAGCCGATGCCTTCTTCGGCGAATTCGTCCGGACCCCAGACCTTGAACCACCAATCCTTGCCCCATTCCTGGTCGATCTTTTTCATCGCGCGGCGGAAGTCCAGCGCTTCGACGATCGATTCCTCGACCAGGGCCGTGCCGCCGGGCGCTTCCATCATGGCCGCGGCGACGTCGCAGGAAGCGATGATCGAATACTGCGGCGAAGTCGAGGTGTGCATCAGGTAAGCCTCGTTGAAGGCGTCCTGGTCGAGCTTGACCGTTTCCGATTCGCGCACCAGCACTTGCGAGGCTTGCGACAGGCCGGCCAGCAATTTATGCGTCGACTGGGTGGAAAAGATCATCGATTCCTTGGCGCGCGGCCTGTCCTTGCCGATCGCGTGCATATCCTTGTAGAAATCGTGGAAGGTGGCGTGCGGCAGCCAGGCTTCGTCGAAGTGCAGGGTGTCGATCTTGCCGTCCAACATTTCGCGCAGGGTTTCGACGTTGTAGATCACGCCGTCGTAAGTCGATTGCGTGATGGTCAGGATGCGCGGCTTTTTGTTGACGGCTTCGCGGGCGAAGGGATTTGCTTCGATCTTGCGGGCGATGCTTTCCGGCGTGAACTCTTCCAGCGGGATGGGGCCGATGATGCCCAGGTGGTTGCGGGTCGGCATCAGGAACACGGGGATTGCGCCGCACATGATGATCGAGTGCAAGATCGATTTATGGCAATTGCGGTCGACCACGACGATGTCGCCCGGCGCCACGGTCGAGTGCCAGACCATCTTGTTCGAGGTCGAGGTGCCGTTGGTGACGAAGTAGCAATGGTCGGCATTGAAGATGCGCGCGGCGTTGCGCTCGGACGCGGCGACCGGGCCGGTGTGGTCGAGCAATTGGCCGAGTTCCTCGACGGCGTTGCAGACGTCGGCGCGCAGCATGTTTTCGCCAAAGAACTGGTGGAACATCTGGCCGATCGGCGATTTCAGGAAAGCCACGCCGCCGGAATGGCCGGGGCAGTGCCAGGAGTAGGAGCCGTCGTTGGCGTAGTGCACCAGCGCGCGGAAGAAGGGCGGCGACAAGCCGTCCAGGTAAGACTTGGCTTCGCGGATGATGTGGCGGGCGACGAATTCCGGCGTGTCTTCGAACATGTGTATGAAGCCGTGCAATTCGCGCAGGATATCGTTCGGGATATGCCGCGAAGTGCGGGTTTCGCCGTACAGATAGATCGGGATGTCGGCGTTCTTGTAGCGGATTTCCTCGACGAAGGCGCGCAGCGATTTCAGCGCGTGGTCGGTTTCCTCGGCCGAGCCGCCGCCGAATTCCTCGTCGTCGATCGACAGCACGAACGCCGAGGCGCGCGATTGCTGCTGGGCGAACTGCGACAGGTCGCCATAGCTGGTCACGCCCAGCACTTCCATGCCTTCCTTTTCCATCGCATCGGCCAGGGCGCGTATGCCCAGGCCCGAAGTGTTTTCAGAGCGGAAATCCTCGTCGATGATGACGATAGGGAAACGAAATTTCATGGATGTCTCCAAAGGAAAGACCGGCCCGGCGCCAGGCGCAACAGACCGGTCAAAAAAAATGAGAAGCGGATTCTCGCAGAAATGCAGATAATATGGGAAAAAATTACCGCAATAATACAAGCAACCAGGCAGTTAATGAGGGTTTAGTGCCCGGCCGCGCTGCCGCCCAATTTCAGCATCAGCGCGCCGAGCGGATCGACATGCACCCAGGCCAGCAAGCCCAGCACGATGCCGGCCGCCGCCACCCCATAAGCGGTGTATTGCAGCCACTTCCTGCGCGTCAGCAGGGTGATTGCCGCCAGCGAAATGGCGATTTGCTCTGCCGTCGCCGCCAGCGCCCACTGATGATGCTGATGCATCAATTCTTCCGATTTATGGTCCCACTCGGTCGACTCGGCCTCGAGCTTCTCCGCCTCTTTCTTGATGTCTTCCTTTTCAAACTTGTAGCGCGCCACTTCGGCCTTGTACTTGTCGGCATCGACTCCCGGCAGGCTGATTGCCAGCTCTGCCAGGTTTTGCTTGTTCGACTTGGCCTGGTAGTAATTCCAGCTGTTGGAGGCAGCCGTTTTCTCGATCGCGGCATTGTTCTTGAATAGCGCGGCATCGTTTTGCGTGGCGCCGCCCTGGTAGCCGAACATGGCGCCGACGGTCGCCAGTACCGCTGTCATGACAGCAATGTTGCCGGAAAATTTATCGTTGCCGTGCGCCGCATGTTCTGCGGCATGTTCCACCGCGTGGTCGTGCGGGCCGTGGACGTGAAAACCATCGTCTGACATCTGTTTCCTCAAAGTAGTTAAGGGAGCGGCGCTGATTACCGAGCGCGCCGCAGGGTGACAAAAGCGTAATCCAGGCCGGTTTTTTCTGAATGAAATGCTTGGCGTTCCGATACGACCCAGTCGTTCGGGTCAGGTTCCGGAAAGAAAGCGTCACAATCGAAGGTGGCGCCGATCTCGGTGATAATCAATTGATCGCAGATGGCCAATGCCTGGGCGTAAATCTGGGCGCCGCCGATGACGAAGGCGGGGGCCGCGCCGGCCAGGGTGACCGCTTCGTCCAGCGAGCCGGCCGTTTCCACGCCGTCCTGTTTCCAGCCGGCGTTGCGGGTAATGACGATATTGCGCCGGTTCGGCAGCGGCCGGCCGATCGAATCGAAGGTCTTGCGGCCCATGATGACGGTATGGCCAGTGGTCAGGCGCTTGAAATGCGCCATGTCTTCCGGCAAGTGCCAGGGCATGCTGTTGTTGATGCCGATGCCACGGCTGGCGTCGGTAGCGACGATGAGAGTGATCTGTGTCATGAAGTTGGTATGTTGCGCCAGGACGATGGTCCGGCTATTCAATGCGAGCCGTATTATCGGTCATTTTTTGCGCATTTAAATGCCCTTTACCAAACTCGTAGTTTCACCATAGCAAGAACGGAAACAAAAACGAGCTCCTTGATCGTCTTGGCAGCCTGGTTTTTCCTGATGCTGGTCGCTTACCGCGGCTGCAGCGTGATCCTGTTTGCGCTGATCGGCATCCTGACGGTGCCGGTATTCGCCTGGCGCTCCGTGGTCAGCAAGTTTGGCGAAGGCAGCAAGCCGACGGCCGGCCCTGGCGGTGTTTGCGGTGATTGCGGTGTATTACGCGACCGGGATTGTGCAAAATCCCGCTTCAAAAACAGGCGCTTCAAAATATCGATTCTCAGACCGCCATCGGCGCCGTAATCGGCGCGTGGTGCTGATAACCTTCCAGCGAAAAATCGCCCGGCTCGATCTTTTCCAGCCATTCCGGTGCGTATTTGCCGGTCTTGGCGAAATCCGGCACCCGGTCCGAAATCAGCAGTGTCGGCGCCGGGTAAGGTTCCCGGCTTAACTGCTCCCGCACCATCTCCATGTGGTTTTCATAGATATGCGCGTCGCCGATAAAGTAGGTGAACCAGCGCGGCGTATACCCCGTCAGACGGCCGACCAGGTGCAGCAGGGCGGCGCCCTCGGCCAGGTTGAAGGGCGTGCCCAGGCCGATGTCGTTGCTGCGCACGTACAGGCATAGCGAAATCTCGCGCGTGCCGGCGTTCGGGATGAACTGGTACAGCAAATGGCAGGCGGGCAGGGCGACCGCGTCCAGGTCGGCCGGGTTCCAGCCGTGGAACAGGATGCGCCGGCTGCCCGGATTGTTGATGATGCTATCCAGGCATTCCCGCAACTGGTCCACGGCCTTGTACAGCAAGACCTGGTTTTCCCCCTGGTCCCGGATAGGCGCGACGACGCGGAAACCGTTTTTTTCGGCATCGGCGATCTGCAGCGGCTGGTCGGCGGCGATCAGTTTATAGGCCGGCCAGCCGCGCCATTGCACGCCGTACACCGGGCCCAGGTCGTCCTCGCCTTGCCGGTATGGATTCGCCAGCCATGCTGCGTTTTCATTGGCGTTCTGATCCCACACCTTGCAGCCGAGGGCGCGGAATTCGGCGGCGTTGCGCGAGCCGCGCAGGAAGGCCAGCAGTTCGCCGATCACCGATTTGAACGCCAGCCGCTTGGTCGTCACGGCCGGGAAGCCATCCTTCAGCAAGTCCATGCGCATCATCGCGCCGGGCACGCTGAGGGTGCGGATGCCGGTGCGGTTGTCTTGCCAACTGCCGGTCTCAAGGACGGTCCTGATCAAATCCTGGTATTGCCGCATGCATTTCTCCAACGGTAAGGCGGGGGTTTCGGGGTTCCCTTTTGTCTGCCGAGATTGTAACGCAGGCGCAGCATGGTGCGAATCCCGGTCCGGCCCGATTTTTCTCGCCGCCGCCTTCATTTTCCCTCGACAAACAAGCCGGTCAGTGAAAAATTAAAATTTATTTAATTGTATTTTTGTTTTAAGTAAGCTGAATAAGGTGTTGACGGCACATTTAAATATGACTATGTGGTAATTTATATGTCCATATGGAAATATATAACAGCAATCCGAGATGCCGTCGAAATGACAAAATTTAATTTTCTGAAAGGCAACCTCCGGCAGATATTGATCTGGCCGGCGGTGGGTTTGGTCTTGTGTTCGTCATTGTGGGCCGTGACGCTGCTGCAATTGAGGGAAGAGAAGAAGGTCGCCGAAAGGCATGCGCTGCAAAGCGTGGCGTCGCTGTCGAAAGCATATGCGCAATACCTGCTGCATACGCTGGAGCAGATGGACCAGATCAGCATGCAGCTGAAATATGACTGGGAAAAATCGGGCGCGGCGCTGCATCTGGACGAATTAAAAAAAAGCGGCTTGTACACCGCATCCCAGTTCGCCGATGTCGCCATTTTCGACAAGGCAGGGAAACCGCTGACGTCCACCGTACCCTCGTCCAGGCTGCGCATCGCCTATGACGACGAGTATCCGGGCGGCCATGCCCGCAACAAGTCCGGCGCGATGGATATTTCCATCGGCGGCGGCCGGCGCAGCGGCGCCGGCCAGGCCAGCAAGACCCTGATCAATTTCATGCGCCGCCTGGAAGACGCAAACGGTAATTTCGACGGCGTCATCGTGGTCTCGGTCGACCCGGCGTATTTCGCCGAATTTTACGACAGCTACAACCTGGGAAAATTCGGCCTGCTGGCGATGGTCGGCGCCGACGGCGAGCTGTATAGCACCCGGGTCGGGCCCGACGTGATGGCGCTGGAGCGCACGCCCTTTGCCGACATGCGTTTCCTGGCGACGGAAAACGGCGGGCTGAAATCGACCGGCCGCGTCGCCTTCGCCGACAGGCAGACCCGTTTTCTCGGCTGGCAAACGCTGACAGGCTATGGCTTCACGGCGGTGATCGGCCTGGCCGACAGCGAAGTGCTGCTGCCCTACCTGGAAACGCGGGCGATCTATATCGCCAGCGCCAGCGCCGTTACCGGGCTGCTGCTGATCTTCACCGCCATCGCGACCATCCTGTCGTACCGCCTGGCGCTGCGCCAGCACCAGTCGGATGGCGTGCGCAACGCCTACCGCATGGCCACCGAGGGCACCAGCGACGGCTTTTACATCGTCACGGCGATCCGCGACGCGCAGGGCGAGATCGCCGATTTCGAGTTTTCCGACTGTAACGAACCGGGCGCGGAATTTTTCGGCGTCCACCGCGAACAGCTGATCGGCGTGACACTGCGGTCGCGCGCGGACGAAGCGTATTTCCGCGACCTCATCGATAGCTACAAGGAGGCGATGGCCTCCGGCTTTTCCGAGTCGGAAATCGAGCTGGAACAGGGCAATCCGCTGAACCTGGGCTGGATCCGCCGCCGCATCGTCCGTTCCGGCAACCGCCTGGCGGTGACGGTGCAAGACATCAGCGCCGCCAAGTCGCATGAAAAGGACTTGCTGCGCCTGGCCAACGAGGATGGCTTGACCGGCTTGCCGAACCGCTATT
>DASYLQ010000662.1:0-8884 GCA_036009485.1 Janthinobacterium sp. | reverse complement strand
GGTTCATCTTGCGCGAAGCCACTTCCAGCCACCCGGCCGACGCCCTCTACAATTCGCTGCTGACGCGCGGCGACGACTTGTTCGACTCGGCCAACGTGCCGCACCGCAGCCGCTGGTCGCTGGACCTGCCCAGCACCGGCGGGGTCAAGACCTATTGCCGCGAGGTGCTGGACCGGGTGCTCGACAAACTGTCGCGCGAGGCCAGCGTCGACGCCGCGCTGTACCCCTACCGGCTGGCGCTGGCGCACGAGGACATGCACGGCGAAGCCTTGCTGTACACCCTGCAGACCCTGGGCCTGGCCGCGCCGGCGGCAACGCAGAACACGCCGGCTTTTTCGGCGGCTCTGTCGGCACCCTTGCAGATTGCTTTTCCGGGCGGCACGCTGCAGCTGGGCAGCGCCCAGGACGGCGGTTTTGTCTTCGATAATGAGCGCGGCGTCCATCCCTGTTATGTGGCGCCGTTCAGCATCGATACCACGCTGGTGTCGAACGCCCAGTATGCCGATTTCGTCGGCGACGGCGGTTATCAGCAGCGGCAATTCTGGAGTCCGGCCGGCTGCGCCTGGCTGATGCAGCAGGAGCGCTCGGCGCCGCTGCACTGGCAGCGCGATGGCGACCAGTGGCGCACCCTGCGTTTCGGCCAGCTCTCGACGCTGGCGGCGTCCGAGCCGGTGCGGCATGTGAACCTGTTCGAGGCGCAGGCGTATTGCCGCTGGGCCGAGCGGCGCCTGCCGACCGAGGCCGAGTGGGAATATGCGGCCTTGTCCGGCCATGCCGCTTTCCGCTGGGGCCAGTTGTGGGAATGGACGGCGTCGCCGTTCGAGCCGTATCCCGGTTTCGCCGCCGATCCGTATCGCGAGTATTCCGAACCCTGGTTCATGACGCACCAGGTATTGCGCGGCGCTTCCTTCGCCACGCCGTCGCGTTTCGGCTCGGCCAAGTTCCGCAATTTTTATATGCCGGAACGCGACGATATCTTCGCCGGCTTCCGCAGCTGCGCCTGGTAATCGGGCCTGCGCCGCAGCGGGAGGGTGGCTTATTCATCCGCCAACTATTGCGTCGATTCTGATATCCTTGCTTTCAGGGAATTCCGAGATAACAAATGATTCCTGACGCGCGCGGCGTTGCCGGCCGGCGCGCGTTCCCGTTCCCATTCCTGAAAGCAGATATCCATGAAATTCAAGCCTCTCCTCGTTGCCGCCGTCGCCGCCGGCGCATTCGGCGCCGCGCCCGCCTTCGCCGAGGCCGCGAAACACGTGGTCGCCGTGCGCGCCGGGAAACTGGTCGACGTCGTCGGCGGCAAAGTGCTGAGCGACCAGACCATCATCATCGCCGACGAGCGCATCGAATCGGTCGGCCCGACGGCCAGCGCCGTGGTGCCCGCCGGCGCCGAGCTGATCGACCTGTCCGGCGCCACCGTCCTGCCCGGCCTGATCGACATGCACACCCACCTGACTGCCGACCCGATGCAGAGCGGTTATGAATCGCTGGGCGTGTCGGATATCCGCGCCGCGCTGTATGGCGCGCGCTCGGCGCGGGTGACGCTGAACGCCGGCTTCACTACCGTGCGCAACGTCGGCGCCAGCGGCTATGGCGACGTGGCTCTGCGCGACGCCATCGACGAAGGCGACATCGCCGGCCCGCGCATGCGCGTGTCCGGCGCGCCGCTGGGCATCACCGGCGGCCATTGCGACAATAACCTGCTGCCTGCCGACTTCCATTACAAGGAATCCGGCGTGGCCGACGGCCCGTGGGCGGCGCGCGCCAAGGTGCGCGAGACGGTCAAGTACGGCGCCGGCCTGATCAAGATCTGCGCTTCCGGCGGCGTGCTGTCGAAGGGCGACGCGGCGGGCGCGCAGCAATACACGCTGGAAGAGATGACGGCGATCGTGCAGGAAGCGCACAAGCTGGGCCGCAAGGTGGCGGCCCATGCGCACGGCACCAGCAGCATTCGCGACGCCATCCTGGCCGGCGTCGATTCGGTCGAACATGCCAGCCTGATCGACGACGAAGGCATCAGGCTGGCGCGCGAAAAGGGCACCTGGCTGGTGATGGATATCTATAACGACGATTTCATTTTGCAAGAAGGCGCCAAGGCCGGCATGCTGCCGGAATCGATCGCCAAGGAAAAGGCGCTGGGCCAGTTGCAGCGGGATAATTTCCGCAAGGCAGTGCAGGGCGGCGCCCATATCGCTTTCGGCACCGACGCCGGTGTCTATCCGCACGGCGACAACGCCAGGCAGTTTTATTACATGGTCAAATACGGCATGACGCCGATGCAGGCGATCCAGGCGGCGACGATCAGCGCGGCCGACTTGATGGGCTGGAAAGACCGCGTCGGTTCGCTCGACGCCGGCAAATTCGCCGTCCTGATCGCCGTCAAGGGTGACCCGCTGGCCGATGTGACGGAGTTGACCCGGGTGAGCTTCGTCATGAAGGGCGGGGCCGTGGTGAAGCGTTGAAACTTTGAAGCGTTGAAGCGCCGTGGCGCGGGAGGAACAGATGGGTAAAGGCAGGCTGGAAGCGTTCAGCGATGGCGTCATCGCCATCATCATCACCATCATGGTGCTGGAGCTGAAAGTGCCGCATGGGGCCGATCTGGCGGCGCTGCAGCCGCTGATTCCCGTCTTCCTCAGTTATGTGCTCAGTTTTATTTATGTGGGCATTTACTGGAACAACCACCACCACGCGCTGCACGCCGTCAGCCGCGTCAGCGGCGGCGCCCTGTGGGCCAATCTGCACTTGCTGTTCTGGCTGTCGCTGGTTCCCTTCGTCACCGGCTGGATGGGCGAGAACCATTTCGACACGGTGCCGGTGGCGCTGTATGGGGTCGTGCTGTTCATGTCCGGCCTGGCTTACACGCTGCTGATGCGCTGCCTGACCGATAACAATGCCCACAACGCGGCGCTGGCCGAGGCCATCGGCAAGGTCGACCGCAAGGGGCTGATTTCGATGGGCCTGTATCTGGCGGGCATCGGCCTGTCCTGGCTGCATGCCTGGATGGGTTTTCTCGTGTATATCGCCGTGGCCGTCCTGTGGCTGGTGCCGGACCGGCGCATCGAGCGGAGATTGCACGAATAGGCTTGCCGGAATCATCCATGAAAAAAGCGGCCACCGAATCGCTTCGGTGGCCGCTTCTTCATGAGCGCCGGTTGTCGAACCCCTTACAGGCTATGCCCGCCTGCCGGCGCGGCGATCAGCGATCGCCGTAGGTACGGCGGGCGCCGTCGGCGGAACGCGGGTTGGAACCCTTGTAGCCGCCGCCGCTGCCTGGCGCGCCATCCTTGCGCGGCGCGCCCGGTTTGCTGAAGGTGCGTTGGCCCGGCTTGGCGGCGCTGCGGTTGTCGCCCGGTTTCCAGCTGCCCGGACGCGCGCTCGAACGCGGCGCCGATGCGGTTTTCTTCGGCTCGAAGCCTTCCACGACGTTGACCGGAATCAGCTGCTTGGTGAAGCGCTCGATGCGTTTCACGTTCATGCCTTCGGCGTGGTTGACCAGGGAAATGGCCAGGCCGTTACGGCCGGCACGGCCGGTGCGGCCGATGCGGTGGACGTAATCTTCCGGGAACTTCGGCAAGTCGTAGTTGAACACGTGGGTGATGCTCGGCACGTCGATGCCGCGGGCGGCGACGTCGGTGGCGACCAGCACCTTGACCTGGCCGCGGCGCATGCCGTCCAGGGTGCGGTTGCGCGCGCCCTGGTGCATGTCGCCGTGCAGGGCGGCGGCCGAGAAGCCGGCGATGTTCAGGCGGTCGGCGATGGTGTCGGCGTCGCGCTTGGTGGCGGTGAAGACCACGGCCTGGTCCAGCGTGTCATCGCGCAGCAGATGGTCCAGCAGGCGGTTCTTGTGCGACAGGTCGTCGACGAAGTGCACGCGCTGGGTGATGTTTTCATGCTTGTTGGCGGCGCTGACGATCTGGATCACTTGCGGATTCTTGGTGATGCGGCGCGCCATGTTGCCGACGACGCCGTCCAGCGTGGCCGAGAACAGCATGGTCTGGCGACCTTCCGGCGTGGCGGCGACGATTTTCTCGATATCGTCGATGAAACCCATGTCGAGCATGCGGTCGGCTTCGTCCAGCACCAGGATGTCCAGTTGCGAGAAATCGATCTTGCCCGATTCCATATGGTCGATCAGGCGGCCAGGGGTGGCGACCAGGATCTCGGGGTTCTTGGCCAGCAATTGCATTTGTTTCGGATAAGGCATGCCGCCGAGGATGGACACAGCCTTGATGCGGCGCATGCCGGTGCTGTACTTGTCGGTCGAGGTGGTCACTTGCAGCGCCAGTTCGCGGGTCGGGGTCAGCACCAGCATTTTTGGCTGGGCGGCCTTGAAGCGCGGACGGTCGCCGCGGGCGCGGGCAGCCTGCATTTCCTGGTTCGGGGTCTTGCCGGCGGCGGCAGGCTCGGCGCTGAACAGCTTGTGCAGCGATGGCAGCATGAAGGCCGCGGTCTTGCCGGAACCGGTCTGCGACGAGACCAGCAAGTCGCGGCCTTCGATGGCGGCCGGAATGGCTTGCGCCTGCACCGGGGTCGGTGCGGTGTAGCCCGATTCGGTCAGTGCCTTGAGGATGGACGCGTGGAGGCCAAGTGATTCAAATGTCATTTTTTTCTTTCGTGAAAATCAGCGCTCATGTCAAAAACAGAACGCAAAATAGCAACGCCAACCAAAACGAAATGACTCAAATAGAAAGAAATTTCGGCACAAAAGCTTTGCGCCGGGACGGTGTCAGGTGCGACACACAAGGCGGGAGGGCTTTATCAGCGGCATCCGTGGGATGCGACTAGAGGCTTGCGAAGCTGCTAATTTGTACTTCACTGCGGTGATGCCTGTCGCATCATTGGCGAAAGCATGGTGCAGCGCAAGAACGAGACTATAACGTATTTCCCCGGCGAATGCGAGGCTTTATTGCGTTTTGCTGCATAAACGTAGCATTTCCCCGCATGAATAGGCAAAAGCGTCCAATGGACGCTTTTTGTGTTGCTGCACTGCGCGAACGCTCAGGTATAGTCTTCCGCGTTCAAGCCCATGACGTGGGAGAAGCCGCCGTCGACGTAAGTGATTTCGCCGGTGATGCCGGAAGCCAGGTCGGACAGCATGAAGGCGGCGGTATTGCCGACTTCATCGATGGTGACGTTGCGGCGCAGCGGCGCGTGCGAGGCGGCGAAGCCGAGCAGCTTGCCGAAGTCCTTGATGCCGGACGCGGCCAGGGTCTTGATCGGACCGGCCGAGATGCCGTTGGCGCGGATGCCTTTCTGGCCCAGCGATTCGGCCAGGTAGCGTACCGACGCTTCCAGCGACGCCTTGGCCAAGCCCATCGTGTTGTAGTAGGGGATGGCGCGCACGGCGCCGAGGTAGGTCAGCGTCAGCAGCGAGGAACCCGGGCGCAGCAGCGGCAGGGCGGCCTTGGCCATGGCCGGGAAACTGTAAGCCGAGATATCGTGGGCAATCTTGTAGGCTTCGCGGGACAGGCCGTCGAGGAAGTCGCCGGCAATCGCTTCGCGCGGCGCAAAACCGATGGCGTGGACCAGGCCGTCCAAGTGTTCCCAGCTCTTGCCCAGGTCGCTGAACAGGGCGGCGATCTGTTCGTCGCTGCCGACGTCGCAGTCGAACACCAGTTCGCTGTCGAATTCCTTGGCAAAGTCCGTGATGCGGCCCTTGAAGCGCTCGCCGACATAGGTGAAGGCCAGTTCGGCGCCTTCGCGGCGGCAAGCCTTGGCGATGCCGTACGCGATGGAACGGTTCGACAGCAAGCCGGTGATGAGGATTTTTTTGCCTTGCAAGAACGCCATATTGACTCCAGTTACAACTGCCGCGTAGCCCGCGCGGCGCGGCGCCGGCGGCAGTAGGGGTTATTTTTTGATGAATTTTCGACCGTAGCGGAGTGGAACACTACACTGGCGCAAGACCGAGATTGTAGGGCGTGTAAGCCGTGACTGCAACATGTGATCGCCATTGCGGCGGCTGAAACGGCCGCCAGCCAGGCGCCATCGGCGATGGCGCCGCTTAATCGTCCTGGCGATTGTGGCGGCGCGCGGCCAGGCTGCGCGGCACGTGCGGCTTGACCAGGGCGACCGGGGAGGCTTTTTCCGGCTTGCCGCCTTTTAGCAGGCGGATCTTGCCGCCGGCGTGGCGACCGCTTTCGCCGCGGTCGGTGACGAAGCCCATGGTGGCGTTGTCGGCGATTTCAGGCGCGATGTCGACGTTCAGCGAAGCCGAGGTCTTCGGCACCAGAATGGTCGAGCCGACTTTCAGCAGGGCGCGCTGGGGAATGTTGTTGGCCTGGCGCAGGGCGTCCGCCGTGGTGCCGAATTTCGACGCCAGCGTTTCCAGGCGTTCGCGCGCGCTGGTGATCTTCAGCGTGGTCCAGGTCGACAGCGCATGGCCCCAGTTGGCCAGGTTGGCGGTGAATTTCGCCACGTTTTCCTGCGGCAACAGAATCTTGGTCTTTTCGCCGCCGGTGATGACCGGGCGGTTGAATTGCGGGTTCAGCGCCTTGAAGTCTTCCAGCGACAGCTCGGCCAGCTGCGCCGCGATGGTGACGTCGATATCGCTGGTCTTGTCGACAGCGGTGAAGTAGGGTTGGTTGTTGATGACCGGCAAGGTCACGCCATACTGGCCGGGATTGGCGATGATGTTCTTCACCGCCTGCAGCTTCGGCACGTAATTGCGGGTCTCGGCCGGCATCAGGTAGGCCAGGCTTTCAAAGTCGGTCGGCTTGCCCATGGCCTGGTTTTTCTTGATGGCTTTCTGTACCGAACCTTCGCCCCAGTTATACGCCGCCAGCACCAGTTGCCAGTCGCCAAACATGTCGTACAGCCGCTGCAAATAAGTCAGGGCGGCGTCGGTCGAGGCCAGCACGCCGCGGCGCTCGTCCTTGAACATGTTTTGCGTCAGGTTGAAATCGCGGCCGGTGGCCGGCACGAATTGCCACATGCCGGCGGCGTTGGCGCTGGAAAAGGCGTTCGGGTTGAACGCCGATTCGATGAAGGGCAGCAGCGCCAGTTCAGTCGGCATGCCGCGCTTTTGCAATTCCTCGACCACGTGATAGATATAGCGCGAAGCGCGCGCCGTGGTGCGGGCAATGTAGTCGGGACGGCTGCTGTACCATTCGATGTGCTTGGACACCAGCTGATTGTTGATGTCCGGGATGGCGTAGCCGGAACGGATGCGGTCCCAGATATTGCCTTCCAGCGCAGCGTCGCTGCCGTCGGCGGACGGCTGGACCAGCTTGTCGGCTTTCGGCAAGTAGGTGGCGGCATCGGCGGTGGGGAGCTTGGCAAAGACCTGCGGGGACATCGGAATGACGGTGGGGGCGAGCGCGGCGGAAGACGCTGCGGCCAGGCCTGCGACGGTCGCCGGCAGCGCATCGCTGGCCTGGCCGATCGCCGGCGCAAACGCCAACAAGACTAGCGTCGCGAGGCCCGTGGATTTAAGCAGTTTTTCTTGCATAGTTTTCCATTGTTGTCGTCGAGGAAACACCGGACTGACCATGAGTAAGGTGCGAGTGTACGTAGGACGCAACGCCGCAGTCAAGAAATATGTCGGCCAAATGACAGTTAATTGTGTTAATTCCTGTGGAGAATTATTGTGCGTTTGTACAAAGAAAATACCGGGAGTCATTTTGTCGTCGCAATCGTAGGGTGCTGTTTCTATTCAGAATTTTTAGCTGGCTATCCATGGGATAGCTGATCCTTACTATGAAAATGATGCATTGCAGCACAGTTTTTTCCGCTGCCCGAAACGGATTTTGGGCCGCCAGGGCGCTGCATTAAAGACAAGATTCCTGCGCCGGACAGCAAATGGCACAGTAACCGATAATTTTTGTTGATATATAAAAACTTTATCAAATCATTATGGCAGCCGAGGTCATAAGTGCTGAAGCTTAGATGGGCTTGAGTAAACAGCAAGCCGGGCCGCTATTAAATATGAGAAGGCGCAAAGAATGCGTACAATTCTTCTTTTGCGCGAGCGGGCCGGGACGGCTGCCGCGTGCCAACAGTAAAGAAAGACAGAACATGAGCGCCCAAGTCCCCTCCACCGGCGAGCACGCCGCCATCATCGCCCTGACCGAGGCTTGGCTGGAAAAGGCCGTGATCGGCCTGAACCTGTGTCCCTTCGCCAAGGCGGTGCACGTCAAGAAGCAGATCCGCTATGTGGTGTGCGGCGCCGCCACGCCGGAGGCATTGCTGGGCGTACTGATGGACGAGTTGCAGACGCTGTCCGACTTGCCGCCGGAAGAGGTCGACACGACGCTGCTGATCCATCCTTATGTGTTGAATGATTTCCTCGACTATAACGAGTTCCTCGACGTCGCCGATACCGCGCTGGAAGACATGGACTTGGTCGGTGAATTGCAGGTCGCCAGTTTTCATCCGCAATACCAGTTTGCCGACAGCGGCCCGGACGATATCGACAACTACACCAATCGCTCGCCTTATCCGACCTTGCACCTGCTGCGCGAAGACAGCATAACGCGCGCGGTCGAGGCTTTCCCGGACGCCGCCGAGATTTTCGAAAAGAATATCGACACGGTGCGCAAGCTGGGCCTGGAAGGCTGGGACAAGCTGAACCTGGCGCCGGCGAAGGCGCCATGAGCGCGGCGCCGAAGGGCGGCGCGGACGCGGACGGCATGCCGCCGCAAGCGCTGCCGCAAAGGCCGGACACGCCTTGCGTGGCGGTGTGCTCGACCACTTTCGATGAAATCTGCCGCGGCTGCGGGCGCACGGTGGTGGAGGTGGCGCACTGGGTCTCGATGACGCCGGCGCAAAAGGAAGTGGTGTGGCAGCGCATTACGGCACAGGGCTATCCGCGCAGGAATACCTAATTAACACGCGCTGCCGTGCCGGCACGGCAGCGCGTGTTAATTAGGTATTCCTGCGCGGA
>DASYLQ010000661.1:0-2765 GCA_036009485.1 Janthinobacterium sp. | reverse complement strand
GGTGTGCATTTCCGGCATCTTCATCTACGATGCGCTGCAAACCCGGCAATTGCGCAACGATGAACGCAACAACGACTTGATCCATATCGCCAACGTCGCCCTCAGCATCGTCAGGGAATATGACGACCTGGCCCAGTCCGGCGCGCTGAGCAAGGAAGCGGCGCAACAGCAGGCGGTCGCGCGCATCAAGGGCTTGCGCTACGCTAAGGATGGTTACGTCACCATCCTCACCGACGCCGGCGTGTCGATCATGAATCCCTTCAAGCCCGAGAGCGACGGCAAGAATCTCTACGATGCCCACGACCCGAAAGGCAATTACCTGTACCGCGACATGGTCGCGGTCGCGAAGAGTCCCGCCGCGGCCGGCTTTGTGCATTATTACTGGCCGCGTCCCGGCAGCCAGGACGCCGTGCCGAAAGTCACCCGGGTGGTCGGCTATCCGGCCTGGAACTGGATGCTGGCGACCGGCGTCTATACCGACGACATCGATGCCGCCTTCTACCGCTCGCTGGGCGCGTCGGGCGCGGTGCTCGCCGCCGTCTGCCTGTTGTTGTCGCTGATCGTCGTGGCCATCAACCGCGGCCTGCGCCACACCTTGGGCGGCGCGCCGGAATATGCCGCCGAAGTGGCGGCGCGAATCGCCAACGGCGACTTGAGCGGCACCGTCATCACCCACAAGGGCGACCGCGGCAGCGTGCTGTTCGCCATGAAGTCCATGCGCGACAATCTCGCCAGCACCATCGGCGAAATCCGCCGCAGCGCCGATACCATCGCCACCGCCTCGGCCGAAATCGCGGCCGGGAATATGGACTTGTCGGCGCGCACCGAGTCGCAAGCCAGTTCGCTGGAAGAGACGGCGGCGTCGATGGAAGAATTGACGTCGACCGTCACGCAAAACGCCGACAACGCCGTGCAGGCCAACCAGCTGGTGCGTTCGGCATCCTCGGTGGCGCAGCGGGGCGGCGCCGCGGTATCGCAAGTGGTGCAGACGATGGACACCATCAACGCCTCGGCGACGCGCATCGTCGACATCATCAGCGTCATCGACGGCATCGCTTTCCAGACGAATATCCTGGCGCTCAACGCGGCGGTGGAAGCGGCGCGCGCCGGCGAGCAGGGCCGCGGTTTCGCCGTGGTGGCGACCGAGGTGCGCAACCTGGCCCATCGCAGCGCCGCGGCGGCCAAGGAAATCAAGGCCTTGATCGGCAATTCCGTCGACACCATCGCCACCGGCAGCACCCTGGTGGCGCAGGCCGGCAAGACCATGGACGAGGTGGTGTCCAGCGTCTCGCGCGTGACCGAGATCATGGCGGCGATCACGGCGGCGTCGAGCGAGCAAAGCACCGGCATCGGCCACGTCAATCTGGCCATCACGGAAATGGATTCGGTGACCCAGCAAAACGCCGCCCTGGTCGAGCAAGCCGCCGCCGCCGCCGGCAGCATGCAGGACCAGGCCGCCCATCTGGAGCAACTGGTTGGCCGCTTCAAGCTGGCGGCGCACGAGACGGGCGTGGCGGCAATCAAGCCGGGACTGCAAGCGCGCCCGGCGCCGGCCCGCGTCAACGGCCGCACGGCGCGCGGCAAGCTGGCGGTTGAAATCGGCTGAGGACTACTGTTGGGCTTGCGGCGCATCGGCCGGCGCGGCGGCAACCGGCTCGAATACCAGCTTGTCGCCGCGCACGACGAAGCTGCCGGCCGGCCGGCCAAGATCGGCTTTCGGGTCGTACTGCAATTCGGTCAAGCCGCTGCAGGTCTGGGTTTCGATTTGCCACAGCTGCTCGCCCAGGCGCACATTCCACAAGCCTTCGCCGGCGTCGAACAATTCCACCTGGAGACCATCCTTGGGCGCGCTCGCCAGCGCATGCAGGCGCTGGCAGTCCGGCAGGCGCGCCGCGACCAGCGAGATGTCGACCTGGTTTTTCCAAAAATATGGCTGCTCGCGCCGGATCGTCAGCGCATGGTCGCGGCCGTCGATGACATAAGAGGCCGAATCGTTGACGCAGCCCGCCAGCAGTATCGGCAGCATGAGGATCAGGATCTTGCGCATGGGCTTGGGTTCCAGTGGTTATGCCGGCATGGCGCCGGGCGCCGACGCTGCTTACGTGGCATTATAGCCAGGACCGCCGCCCCCAATAAGAAAGGATGCAAGAAATGATAGATCTGTATTACTGGACCACCCCGAACGGCCACAAGGTCACCATGTTCCTTGAAGAGACCGGGCTGGATTACCGCATTATCCCCGTGCATATCGGCAAGGGCGAACAATTCAAGCCCGAATTTCTGGCGATCGCGCCGAACAACCGTATTCCGGCCATCGTCGACCAGGCGCCCGCCGACGGCGGCGCGGCGATTTCCCTGTTCGAGTCCGGCGCCATCCTGCAATACCTGGCCGAAAAAACCGGCAAGTTCCTGCCTGCCGACGTGCGCGGCCGCGCCGAAGTCATGCAGTGGCTGTTTTGGCAAATGGGCGGGCTGGGGCCGATGGCTGGACAAAACCACCATTTCGTCCAGTACGCCCCGGAAAAGATCCAGTACGCGATGGATCGCTATATCAAGGAAACCAACCGCCTGTACGGCGTGCTCGACCGCCGTCTGGCCGACCGCGCTTTCGTTGCCGGCGATGCGTATTCGATCGCCGACATGGCCGCCTACCCATGGATCGTGCCACATGAAAAGCAGGGCCAGAAGCTGGAAGATTTCCCCCACCTGGCGCGCTGGTTCGGCGCCATCGCGGCGCGTCCGGCCACCCTGCGCGCCTATGCGCG
>DASYLQ010000660.1:0-7644 GCA_036009485.1 Janthinobacterium sp. | reverse complement strand
GGAATCAAACGGCGTCGATCTTCTACAGTTATAGAAGAGCGCTTTGAAACTGAAGAAGCATGGCTGGAATATCGCCGAAATAATAAATTTTAGCCTTGCCAATTCGGGCACAGTAAAAAGTTTCGCCGAGCAAGCCCGATATTGCGCTGAGTAGCTGGCCCCCCCTTGATCGGCACAGCCCGGCATGCAGCGAGCGCCGCGCATTCCATGCTATTGTTCGCACAGCATCGCGCTGCCGTTCACACGCCGTTTATCCCTTAAACCGGACACCTTTTCAACCCACCTCGCCACTCCGCCATGCCACTCAAAACCCACCGTTCCAGCGCCCTGCGCGCCGCCCTTTGCACCGCGTCGATGATCGTTTCGGTCGCCATCCCGGCCGGCGCCTTTGCCGCCGCCGTCATGGTGCCGGAAAACCTGCAACCCGCGCCGACGCAAAAACTGGCGCTCGAAGCGAACGCCGCCGGCGTGCAGATCTACACCTGCAGCGCCGCCAAGTCGGGGGAGGGAAAAACGGAATGGGTATTAAAGGCGCCGGAAGCGACGCTGTACGACGCCGCCGGCAACAAGCTGGCCAGGCATTACGCCGGCCCGACCTGGGAATCGGTCGACGGCAGCAAGGTCGTCGGCAAGCTCAAGTCCAGCGCCACGCCAAGCGACAGCGCGATCGCCTGGCTGCTGCTGGACGTGAAATCGACCGAAGGCAATGGCGTCTTCAGCAAAATCACCGCGGTCCAGCGCGTCGCCACCGAAGACGGCAAGGCCCCCGCCGACGGCTGCAGCCACGCCGGCCTGGGCAAGGAAGTGCGCATCCCCTACAAAGCCGTCTACCGCTTTTTCACCGCGGGATAAGTTTGAGGTATAAAAGCGTCAGAGCCTCGAAAAACCATAGCGAGCAAGCCCGATATCGCGTTGAGTAGCGCAGCTGTACGTCAGTACTGCAAGCAACGAGACGCGGGAGCGGGCTGCGCATTAGGTTTGTCGAGGCTCCACCACTACCGGACCGGCGTCGGATAACTGGCGACGCTGACGTTGCCGTCCTTGTCGACCGCTTCCACGCCGAACAGGTAGTTATCCTTCGACAGCTTGCTGGTGTAGTGCGTGTCATTGCCGACGTAGACCGAGTTTTGCCATTGCGGCGCCGTGGTCTCGCGCCAGACGACGCGGTAGCCGGCCAGGTCCGGCTCCGTATTCGCCTGCCATACCAGGTCGGTATTGTTATCCAGCTTGGCCGTCTTGACCTGCACCTTTTGCGGCGCCGCCGGCGCCAGCGCCAGCGAAGCCAGCGAAGCCGCGTTCACGCGCGCCACCTTGGCGATGTAGTCGAAATCGTCGAACTCGATGGTGTCGCCGTATTGCCGCTTGTCTTCGACGCGGATGGTCTGGTGCTGGTGGGCGAAGTCTTCATTCTGCTCGGTGAAGCGCACCGCCGCATAGCCGCGGTCGAGGAAGGGGCTATGGTCGCCGCCGCGCAGGTAGCGGTCGCGCCGGTAGATGATGTTGACCTTGAAGCCGTCGACGTAACGCTCGCCGATTTCCTTCACATGGCGCGCCAGCTGGCGCGTGATCGAGTCGTTCTCGCCGCCGGTCGAGACCAGGCGACGCACGTCGTCGGCCATGTCCTTCTTGGCCGGCACGCCTTCGGCGAACAGGCGCACCTCGTTGGCGTCGACACGGCCGTCGTCGGCGTGCGAGCTGCCGATGATGTCGTTGTTCAGCATGCCGGCGATGTTCAGGTTCTTTTCCTTCGCCATCTCGGCCCAGTGCTCGGCGCCGAGCAGGCCCTGCTCTTCGGCGGCCACCGTCATGAAGACCAGGGTGGCGTCGAATTTGTACTTGGACATGACGCAGGCCATTTCCATCACCGCCGCGGTGCCGGAGGCGTCGTCGTTGGCGCCGGGACCGATGGTGGTGGCGTCCATGACGTCGTTGACGCGCGAATCATAATGGCCGCTGACGACATACATGCGGTCGCGCGACTCGGCCTGGGCGCCGGGCAGCGTGGCCACCACGTTGACGATCTCGGTGGGCCGCGACAGGCGCGCCATCACCGGGTGCACATGGCTGTCCAGCGTCACCGCCAGGCGGCCGCCGTTGGCGGCGCCGCAGCGCTCAAGCTCGGCCTGGATCCAGCGCCGCGCCGCACCGATGCCGCGCGTGTCGGAGACGGTGTCGGACATGGTGTGGCGGGTTTCGAAGCTGACCAGCTTCTGGATGTAGGCCTGGATCCGCTGCGGCGAAATCTCGCGCACGATCTGGTCGATTTCCGCCTGGTGGGCATTGGTGTTCGGCTCGGCCGCTGCCGCCAGGCCGCCGGCGGCGGCCATCAACAGGGCCGCAGCCAGTTTGCTGCGTGAAAAAAACGTCATGACTATCCTTCTTCTGGTTTGAAAAACGGCAGGCGCGCCAGCCTGCCGGTACTGCCGAAAGCCCGGGCTGCGCCCGGACGGTTATTTGAACAGGTAGGTCGCCGTCACGTAGACAAAACGGCCGCGCACGTCAGCGTAACTGATATCGTAGCCGCCGACAAAACTTGGCGAATAATTCGTGTACGGCGGCGAGCGGTCGAACAGGTTTTTCATGCCCAGCGTCAGCTTCAGCGACTTGATACCGTTGTACATCATCTGCGCATCGAAGGTCTGGTAAGCGTCGACATAGTGCGGCACGGTCGGCGTCTTGTTGGCGGGGACGTCGGCATAACCCTGCTGGTAGTTTTGCGTCAGCGACGCGCCCCACACCCCGCGATCGTAGGCGACGGTGGCGTTGTACTTCCAGCGCAGGTTCACGCCGTTGGTGGCCGAGCTGGCCTGGTTCAGCGCGCTGGTATAACTGCCGTCCGGCCCCTGCACGTCATACTTGCTCATATAGGTTCCGGACAGGTTGAACAGCAAACGCTGATGCGAATCGATGCGCCAGCGGTACTTGGCGTCGACGTCGACGCCGGCCACCTGGACCTTGAACAGGTTGGCGTTGGTTTGCAGGATGGAGGTGATCGGACCCAGGCCGCTAGGATTGCTCGGATCGGCCGGGCCGCGCTGGATGTAGGCGGCATACTGCTGCTCCGTCGCGGCGCTGCTGAGGATATAGTTGGAACTCAGGCCGCCGCCGACGATGGCGTCCTTCAGGTTGACGCGGAAGCCGTCCAGCGAGATCGACAGGTCCTTGATCGGCTCGATCACCGCGCCCAGCGTGAACGAGATCGACTTTTCAGGCTTCAGGTTCGGGTTGCCGCCTGTGATGGTGGCGAACTGGTTGTTGCAATCGGTCGGCAAGCCGGTCTTCACGTCCGGGCAGCGCAGCGGGTCGCGCGTGCCGTTGGCGGTGACGCTGGACGCCTGCGACGAATACAGGTCGGTCAGCGAGGGCGCGCGGAAGCCGGTGCCGACGGAAGAGCGCAGCAGCAGCATCTCGGACGGCTGCCAGCGCAGCGACGCCTTCGGATTGAAGGTGGAGCCCACGCCCTGGTAATTGTCGTAGCGGGCGGCGACGTCGGCGTCGAGCTTTTTCACGATCGGCACCGACAGCTCGACGAAGGCCGAGCTGACATTGCGCTGGGCCGACACCGGCAACTGGTTGCCGCCCTGGCCGGCGATATCGCCGGTCTGCACCGCGAGCGATGGATCGTAAGAGAATTTCTCCTTGCGGAACTCGGCGCCGACGGCGACGCTGAGCGGCCCGGCCGGCAGGGTCATCAGCTCGCGCGAAGCGGTCGCGTTGACGCTGGCGATCGAGGTTTTCGAGCGGAACACGGTGCCGACGAATTCGGCGCCCTGGGCGGCGGCCAGCGCGGCCGGATCGGTGGTGGCGCCGAAGGGGTTGATGATGCCGCTGTCGAGGATGGGCAAGATCTTCGAATACTCTGCGAAACCCGTATACAGGTCTTCCTTGACCTTGCTCTCGCTGTACAGGAAACCGGTGTCGTAATCCCAGCCCGCCGCCGTGCCGCGCACGCCCAGCACCAAGCGGCCGGCGTCCGACTGGTCGGTCTGGTTGCGCGGGCCGTTGGCCAGGTCGCGGTAGTTCAGGATCAGCGGCTGGCCCGCCAGTCCGTTCGCCGCGGCGAAGGCCGTCGGGTAATATGGGCTGCTCGGCGGCAGCAGGAAGGCGCCGGGGTATTGTGCGCCGAAGGTGCTGCTGAACGGCTTGGTGCCCAGGCTCGGGTATTGCGTCTTGATCAGGTTGGAAAAGAAAGCGTTATACGGATTGCTGGCCGGCAGGTTGGTGTTGAAGGCAAGCGGCACCGGCTGGGTTTGCGTCATCGTCTTGGTCTGGCTGTAGCCGCTCTCGAAATACGCCTCGGCGCCGTCGCCCAGCGTCTTGCGGCCGTTGAACAGCATGTTGATGCGCTCGGAACCGGGCAGGATCGACACATACGGGCTGTTGTCGAAGGTGCAGATGGTCGGCGTATACGGCGACACTTGCGAGACCGGGCCGCAATTGGACAAGCTGGGGTTTTTCAGCGCGCCGGTGGCCGGGATGCGCACATTGGCCGGGAAGGATACGTTCGACAGCAAGTCATTGCTTTGCCCGACGTTGAGGCGCGAGGCGAAGTCGCGGTCGGAGCCCATGATAGGCGCGATCTTTTGCGCGTTGATGCCGAAATTGACGTTGTAGCCGTCTTCGTCGAGGTGGCCCATGCCGGCGAACACAGAGATTTTCTTTTCGCCGCTGTGCGGGCCGGGGTCGGTTTCGGTGCCGTAGGTGCCGGTGATTTCGACGCCCGTGAAGTCCTTGCGCAGGATGAAATTGACGACGCCGGCGATGGCGTCGCTGCCGTAGACGGCCGAAGCGCCATCCTTCAGCACTTCGATGCGTTCGATGGCCGCCAGCGGGATGCTGTTGACGTCGACCGAGGAGCCGGCGACGCCGCCGGAACCGCCGCCGTAGACGGCGGCGCGGCGGCCGTTGATCAGCACCAGGGTGCGCGCGCTGCCCAGGCCGCGCAGGGACAGCGCGGCGATGGAACCGGTCTGGGTGCCGGCGGCGGCGGCGCTGCTGACGCTGCCGGCGCTGCTGAAGGAACTGATCTGGCGGAACAGGTCCTCGGTCGAGGTGGCGCCGCTGCGCTCGATATCTTCGCGCTTGATGATTTGCACCGGCAAGGCGGTCTCGCCGTCGATGCGCTTGATCGACGAACCGGTCACTTCCACCTTCTGCATCTTGGCGCTGTCGGCGTCGTCGCCGGCATTGGCCACCTGGGCATGGGCCACGGCCGCAGGCATCAGCGCCGAGACGAAGACGGCGGCGACTGCGATGGCGGATTGCTTTAGTTTCAAATGTTGAACAGACATGCGAATAAACTCCCCTGGCGACGAACGTTGATTAATTTTTTTCACTGCATGGCCGGCGATCGATCCCGCTGCGGCGGCCGGCTGCTTCGTTGTATACATCTTGTCGGCATGGTTCACTTGAGCAGATTTCATGCCAGTCATGGTTGGCAGACCGGCAGCTGACGGATTTACAAGTAGTAAAACCATGCAAAAGAGAAAAGCAATATTGGCATCAATCTTCCTAACGAGAAATAAAAGCCATGAATTGCACTCAATTGATGCTCTAGTGCACCAAAAAATATGATTTGAATTATTTTTGCACCACGATAACTATTTTTGACAATGCGGCTGCTCATGCGGCCGCCAAAGCGACAGGCGAAAAAAAATCCGCGCGGGCGGATTCTTATCTCTGGGGGGAGGAGCCGAGGGAGGCTGGCGGGGGCGGACATAGTCGCCGCCATGAGGGACGGCGCTACGGGCCGTCCTTCGCGTCTGCGTGCTTCAATTGCTGTCGACTGCGTCGGGGGTCACGACCAGGTGCACGCCTTTCAGGTCGGCATCCTGGGGCGAAAGCTGGGACAGGTCGAAATTTTTCGAATTCGGCGAGTCATCCAGGCGCAGGGTGTAGCTCTTGCCGTTCTGGGTAAACTTCACGACGTCGCCTTTACTGACGCTGATCCACCTGGATTGCGCGGCGGCGGTTTTCACCTGATTCGGCGCTTCATGGTCCATCGATGGGGTGTCGTCCGCTTGCGCGCCGGCCGCAAAGGCCGCCGCGGCAACGCCAAGGGTTAAGCTGAGGGATAGTTTTTGGCTCAGTGTCAACATGGTGATACTCCTGGTTAGGTTGGCGAAGTGAATCAATATCGTGAGCGGTGCAAGGCGCTCATCGATAAGTGAATTATAAAAAGCTCCCGGTGACGCAAAGATGGCGCCTGCATGACATTTACATTACAGAACTTTCCGAATGATGAAATTTCATACCATATTACAAAATATCACCAGGAGAATTTCCCGCGCCGGCGCGGCCGGGCCGGCTCTTGGCCGCGTTGCGATTACAACTTTGTAATCCACAAGCACATTGAAACAGCGGAGAATCGCTGCAAAGAGGAGGACCGCCATGCGCATATTGATTGTTGAAGATGAACCGAAAACCGGCGCTTATCTGCGCAAGGGCATGATCGAATCCGGCTTCATGGCCGACCTGGCCGCGACCGGGCCGGACGGCTTGGCCATGGCCATGGAACAGGATTACGACTTGATCGTGCTGGACGTCATGCTGCCCGGGATGGATGGCTGGAGCGTGCTGAAAAGGCTGCGCGAGCACAAGAGCACGCCGGTGCTCTTCCTCACCGCCCGCGACGACGTCGCCGACCGCGTCAAGGGCCTGGAACTGGGCGCCGACGACTACTTGGTGAAGCCTTTCGCCTTCGCCGAACTGCTGGCGCGCACGCGCACGCTGATGCGCCGCGGCCCGGTGCGCGACGCCGAGACGATCCGCCTGGCCGACCTGGCCATCGATGTGCTGAAACGCCGCGTCACGCGGGAATACGGGCGCATCGAGCTGACGGCGAAGGAATTCGCGCTGCTGCACCTGCTCGCCACGCGCCAGGGCGAAGTGCTGTCGCGCTCCCTGATCGCCTCGCAAGTGTGGGACATGAACTTCGATTCCGACACCAACGTGGTGGACGTGGCGATCCGCCGCCTGCGCGCCAAGATCGACGACCCCTACGAACGCAAGCTGGTGCACACGGTGCGCGGCATGGGTTATCTGCTGGAAGACCGCGGCGCATGAGCCGGCCCCTGGCAAGCCGGCCATTCATGCGCCGGCCCCTGTCGATCAGCGTCCGACTGGCGCTGCTGTTCGCCACGGTCGCCGTGCTGGTCTTCGCCGCCGTCGGCTTTTTCCTCAACGGCGCGCTGACCCAGCGCATGCAGAGCCACGACGACCAATACCTGGTCGCCAAGGCCGGCCTGGTGCGGCATATCCTGGAACAGACGCCGTCGCTGGCAGCCCTGCGCGCGGATCCGAATGCAGTGCTGAATGCCGTCTACGGCGACGACGGTTTCCTGTTGCGCCTGCGCGCCACGGATGGCAGCGTGCTGCTGCAGAACGCCGCGCCTTCGCGCCCGTTTCCCGAAGCTTCCGGGGTGCCGGTCGGCCAGCCGGTCGCCAGCGTCGACGTGCTGGACTGGCAGCCGGCCGTCGGCCAGGGCCGCGTCGTCAGCGCCATGGCCCTGATCGGCGGCTTCGGCGGCATGCCGGTGCAGGTGACGGTGGCGCGCGCCCTGGAGGGCGGTTCCCTCCTGGTGAAAAACTATGCGAAGGACCTGGTCGTCGCCGTCTGCATCGGCGCGGTGCTGGTGGCCGGAC
>DASYLQ010000659.1:0-6244 GCA_036009485.1 Janthinobacterium sp. | reverse complement strand
CTTCGATGCGCGCCTTCAGCGATTCGTCGGCCAGCGGGGCGAACTTGTTGAACAGCGGCGCGATCACGGTCGGGTACAAGACCATCATCAACAGCTGGAAGCCGCTCCACACCAGCCAGGCGTAGAACCACCACAGGGCGCCGGTCTTTTGCATCAGCGTCAGCACCACCCACACCAGCGGCAGGCCGATGACGGCGCCCAGCAGCACGCCCTTGGCCATGTCGGCGAAGAACAGGCCCTTGCTCATCTTGTTGAAGCCGAAGCGCTCTTCGAGCACAAACTGTTTATAGTAATCGAAGGGCAGGTCGAGCAAGCCACTGATCGCGGCGAAGGCCACCAGCAGGCCGATCTGGTAAGCCATGCCGTGTCCGGCGATCTCGAAAACGTGGACCGACAGCCATTGCAGGCCGCCGAGCAGGGTGAAGCCGACCAGCACGGCGCTGTTGAACAGCATCGCCAGCAAGCCGAAGCGGGTCTTGGCGACCGTGTAGTCGGCCGCCTTCCGGTGCGCGGCGAGGGGGATCTTTTCGGCGAATTCCGGCGGCACGGCGGCGCGGTTGGCCAGCACGTGGCGCATGTGGCGCGAAGCGAGCCAGAAACGCAGCAGCAGCGTCAAAACGAGAAAAGATACAAACAAAATGGAAAACGCGAGTGAATACATACTATGCCTGTGAGAAAATGGCGGATTGAATTGATTGGCTAAGAGAGAATTATGTCACAAGCGACCGATATCACCCCAGCGGCAAGCGTAACGCGCCCAAATGAAATGAACCTGGTCTGGGTCGACATGGAAATGACGGGCCTGGAGCCGGACACCGACCGCATCATCGAAGTGGCCGTGGTGGTCACCGACATGCACCTGAACATCCTGGCCGAAGGCCCGGTGTTCGCCATCCACCAGTCCGACGAAACCCTGGACAAGATGGATGCCTGGAACAAGGGCACCCATGGCCGCTCGGGGCTGATCGAACGCGTCAAGGCGTCCAGCGTGACGGAAGCGCAGGCCGAGGCCGAACTGATCGCTTTCCTGAAGAAATACGTCCCGGCCGGCAAATCTCCGATGTGCGGCAACACCATCGGCCAGGACCGCCGTTTCATGGTGCGCGGCATGCCGAAGCTGGAAGCGTTTTTCCACTACCGCAACGTGGACGTGTCGACGCTGAAAGAACTGTGCAAGCGCTGGAAGCCGGAAATCGCCACCGGTTTCAAGAAACACCAAAAGCACACGGCCATGGCCGACATCATCGAATCGATCGAAGAGCTCAAGTATTACCGCGAGCATTTCATCAAGCTGTGATGGCTGCCATGCCATGAAATGAAATGGACGCCGCGGCGTCCATTTTTGTGGGCTGGCCTGAGCTATGCCCTTAGGCCGCCGGTTCGGCGCCGCAGCACTTTTTATATTTCTTGCCGCTGCCGCAGCTGCAGTCGTCGTTGCGGCCGACTTTCGGCTCGTCGCGCTTGACGGTCTGCACCGCCGGTTTGCGGCGCGGCTCCCAGAAGCGGAAGATGGCCGGCAGGTTGGCTTCGATCGCCAGCGCCAGCTTGTGGGCGTCGACCGGGTTTTCCACCAGCTTCAATTCGTCTTCCTCGATCTCGTCGGCGCCCAGCAGGTAGATCGGCTGCATCAGCTCGGACACTTCCGAATCCCAGATCTCGTCCCAGGAACCTTCGCGCAATTCCATGCCTTCCCAGAAGCCCCAGCACCAGGCTTCGGCGTCGATCAGGGTCTGGCCTTCGTATTCGTGCTCGACGAAGAGGGGCTCGAACTCTTTCGGCGCCACTTCGAAGGTCACCAGCACCTCGTTCATGAAGCGCATGATCAGGTTGACGACGCGCTCCTCTTCCTTGGCGTTCTTGAATTTCGGGCCGTTTTTGCCATCCTCGCCCCACACGCGCGGCAGCCATTCGGCCGGCATGATGGTTTCCGGGCCGATGGCGATGGCGGTCAGGTAACCGTGCAGGGTATCCATCGTCATCGCGTCTTCCGGGCTGCGCTCGGACAGCAGGAATTGGTCTAGGTCGTCGAATTCTTTTTCGCTCAGGGGCTGGTCGAGTTGCATGGCGTGCTCATAATGGGTTGAAGACCACAGTATACGCGCAGGCGCGCCGCGCCGTGCGCTAAGTTTTTCGCTAAGTTGGTCGCGAACTTGGTCGCGAACTTGCTCAACCCTGCGCGCGGCGACGTACAATGGCCGCCATGAGCCTCCCAAACCAGCCATCGGACGAAGACAGCCCGTCCATCCATCCCTTCGCGGCCCTCGGCCCGGATTGCGTGCTCGACGCCCTCGACAGCGTCGGCTTGCGCGGCGACGGCCGCCTGCTGGCGCTGAACAGCTATGAAAACCGGGTCTACCAGGTCGGCATCGAGGACGACAAGCCGCTGGTGGTCAAGTTTTACCGGCCGCGGCGCTGGAGCGACGCCGCCATCCTCGAGGAGCACGCCTTCGTGGCCGAACTGGCCGAGCGCGAGATTCCCGTGGTGCCGGCGCTGGCCCTGGCCGGCGGCGCGACGCTGCACCATTTCCAGGATTTCCGCTTCGCCGTGTTTCCCCGCCACGGCGGCCGCGCGCCCGAGCTGGACGATCCGGCGACGCTGGAATGGATAGGCCGCTTCATCGGCCGCATCCACATCATCGGCGCGCTGAAGCCATTCGTCGAGCGCCCCGGCATCGATCCCGACACCTTCGGCAAGGAGCCGCGCGACTACCTGCTGGCGCACGGTTTCATCCCGCCGGAATTGTTGGCCGCCTACACCAGCGTGCTCGACCAGGCACTGGACGGCGTGCAGCGCTGCTATGACCGGGCCGGCCCGCTGGCCCGGCTGCGCCTGCATGGCGATTGCCACAATGGCAATCTGCTGTGGACCGAGGCCGGCCCGCATTTCGTCGACTTCGACGATGCGCGCATGGGGCCGGCGGTGCAAGACCTGTGGATGATGCTGTCCGGCGAGCGGCCCGACATGGTGCGCCAGATGGGCGACATCCTGGCTGGCTATGAAGATTTCTGCGATTTCGACCCGCGCCAGTTGTACCTGGTCGAAGCGTTGCGCACCCTGCGCCTGATCCACTATTCGGCCTGGCTGGCGCGGCGCTGGGACGACCCGGCCTTTCCCGCGGCCTTTCCCTGGTTTAACACCCAGCGCTATTGGCAAGACCGCATCCTCGAGTTGCGCGAACAGGTGGCGCTGATGGATGAAGCGCCGCTGTGGCTTGTCTAGCCGAACGCGCCAGCCTCGCATAAGCTTGAAATAGATGGGATTTCCCGTTCTGCTTGCCGCTCGGGCCGCTGAACGCTTGCCTGATAATGGATGCCTATCAGTCCCGCTTCGACGTCGGGACCTACCCTTACAGCGAGAATCCAATGCAAGCACAACAGTCTCCACGCCACAACACCACGCTGACAGTCGCTTTCTCGGCCGATGAGGCGCCGGATCAGGCCCTGCTGGAACCCTTGCATGAGCAGCCGGAACCGGCCATCGCGGCGCCGGCGGCCGTGCCGGTGCGCGCCGAGATGGAAATGAAGGCCATCCACGAAGCCATCGCCCGCGTCGAAGCCGAGGCCAAGGCCGCCTGCGCCGCCGAAAACCGGGCGCTGGCCGAAGCCCGCGCCCGCGCGCTGGCCGAGGACCGCGCCGCCATCGATGCCGCCGCCGCCGCGGCCGCCCAGCAAAACGCGCAAGCGTCGGAAGAGGCCATCGCCGCCAACCGCGACCGCCTGGAAACCATGCGCGCCGCGGCGCAAGCCAGCGTGGCCCGCCTGGAAGCGGTGAAGCAGGAAACCGCCGAGCTGCGCGCCCGCGTCGAAACCGATACCCAGATCCGCCTGGCCGCCGAACAGCGCGCCAAGGCCGGGGAAGCCGCGCGCAAGCTCGCCCGCGAGCAAGTCGCGGCCGAATCGCAGATGGCCGAACAAGCCGCCCGCGCCGCCGAGGAACTGGCGGCGCATACCGAGCAGGCGCGCCTGCAAGCCGTCGAACGCGTCGCCGCCGTCCATGCGGCCAAGGAAGAAGTGGCCGGCATCGCTTCGGCCGATGCGCGCATGGCGGCGATGGCGCGCGAACGCGAACGCCACGCCCACGGCGCCCGCCATACGGCCCAGTTGCTGGCCGAAGCCGAAAACGAAGCGCTGGAACTGACGATGCAGCGCG
Organism: Janthinobacterium sp.; assembly: GCA_036009485.1. Taxonomy (GTDB): domain Bacteria; phylum Pseudomonadota; class Gammaproteobacteria; order Burkholderiales; family Burkholderiaceae_D; genus Janthinobacterium. Next base: position 2,094 of record DASYLQ010000659.1, on the reverse strand, counting down.
AACGCGCCGACCAGGTCGCGCTGGAATCGGCCTTCAACCGCGCCGCCGCCGAGGTGCGCGCGCTGGAAGAAGCGCGCGCGCTGGCGCATATCGAACAGGAACGCGAAGCGATCGCGCTGGCCCAGGCCGAGTCGCAGCGCGCGGCGGCGCAATCGCTGCACCTGCGCCTGCAAACGGAAAAGCAATTGCGCGACGCCGCCACCCACCGCGAGCGCGTCGAGGCGATGGCCGTCGCCAGCGCCCAGGCCCGCCGCGACGCCGATGCGCAGATCGTCGCCGCCACCGAAGCGCGCATCGAAGTGGACCGCCAGTTGCGCGCCGTCGCCCTGGCGCGCATCGCCGCCGAACAGGAAGCCGAGCTGCATAGCCACGCCAAGGTTGAAGCCGAGGCCAACGCGCTGGAACAGGCCAAGTTGCTGGGCATCGCCGAGCAGGCCGCCGCCGCCGCCGCCGTCGCCCAACAGGAAGAGCAGGAGCGCGCCGCCCGCCTGGCGCAGGAGCGCGAAGCGCTGGCCCGCGCCGGCGCCGAACTGGCGGCCGAACAAAACGCCGCCGAACAGGCCGAAGTGGGCACCCTGGCGGCACACGCCGAGGCGCAAAAAGCCGCCGCCGCGCTGGCCGCGCAAAAGGCCGCCGACGCGGCCCGCCTGCTGGCCGCCGAGCAAGCCCGCGCCGCCGCCGACCAGCAAGCCATCGCCGCGCTGAAGGACAAGCTGGAAGCCGAGGAAGCCGCCGCCACCGCCGCCCAGGCGCGCATCCAGGCCGAACATGCGCAAGCGAATATGCTGCGCGAACAAAGGCAGGCCGACCTGCAATTGAAGGAAGCGACCGACAAGGAAACGGCGGCGATCCGGCTGCTGCGCGACCAAGCCACCGCCGACGGCGAACAAAAGGCCGCCGCCGCCCAGGCGACGCAGGCGCAGGCGCGCCTGGCGGTCGAACTGGGCCAGGTGCACAGCGAACGCCGCCGCGTCGAGCAGGAACACGCGGCGGCGGCCCAGGCCGCGCTGCTGGCCGAACAGGATACCCTGGCGGTGGCCGAGAAAGCGCTGGCCGTCCAGCAAGCCCTGCTGGCTTCCGAGCAGGAATGCGCAGCCGCCGGGCGCAAGGCGCTGGCGCTGGCGGAAGAAACCCTGGCGCAGCAGCGCGAAGCGACGGCGGCCCAGGAACGCGCCGCGGCCGCCGCCGCCAGCCGTCTCGAAGCGGAACAGGCCGCCGCCGCGCAAGCCCGGGCCCGCGCCCAGGCCGAACAGGAAATGGCCGACGCCATGCTGCAGCGTGAGCAGGCTGAACAAGAAGCGCAGCAAGCCGCCGGCGCCAAGGCCGAGACCCAGAAAGCGCTGCTGGCCAGCGCCCGGGCCCACGTCGCGCTGCAGCGCAAGGCCGCCGACATCACCCGCGCGATGGCCGAAGCCAAACAGCAATTGCTGGAAATGGAAAACCGCCGCCTGGAAACCGAACAACAGGCGCTGGCCGAATTGCAGCGCAAGCTGCAGGCCGCAACCGAGGTCGTCAAGCAACTCGATCAGGGCGATTTTTCATCGGTGATGGACGCGGCGCGCGCCAGGGCGGAACAGGCGCAGTCGGAAGTCATCGCCCGTGAAATGATCCAGCGCTTAACTCAGCCCCAGCCCCAGCCGGCCGAAACGGCTAGCGCCGTGTGGCGTTCGCGCTGATCGCGCGGCTCAGAAACTGGCGCCCAGGCCGAGCAGGAATACATCGGCGTCGCGCTCGTAATTCGTCACGACGCGGTTCCACGACAATTGCGCCACCAGCCGCTTGTTGAAGTGGTAGCGCGCGGCGACGGACACCAGCCCGGCCAGGTGCGAACTCCGGTCCGCGCTTTCGTCGGGCAAGTCGGTGGCGGCATAGGGACCGGCCCCCATGCCCAGTTCAACCTTTGTAGTGAGCGAGCGGATCAGCCATAACTGCGTCGCCACGCCCTGGCGTTCGGTGCGCGCGGTGTTGCCTTCCTTCAGCGCGGTGACGCTCCAGTCGATGTAGGGCACGATGGCGCGGCGGTATTCCACACTGAGCGCGCGGGAACGCTCCGAATTGAAGCTGTTGACGATGCCTTGTCCGCCCGACAGCGTC
>DASYLQ010000658.1:0-3727 GCA_036009485.1 Janthinobacterium sp. | reverse complement strand
AGTTATGAATTAATGAATAGTTTTCATTGGCTTCGCCGCAATTCTGCCCCTATGCTGGCGGGGCATGGAAAAGCGCAGCTTCAGGCGACCTCGAAAAAAAGGACAATATGAAACAGGGTAGGCGGCTGGTGGTGGGATTGGGAAGCCTGTTGCTCGGCGCCGCCGGGCAGATAATGATCTTGCCAAACGCCGGCGCGGCGCCGCCCGCTTCGCCCCTTTCGCCACTCACCGGACTCGACCGCGATCTGGCCGCCATCGCCGCCGATCCCCTGCATCCGATGTCGGGCTTGTCCGTGCTGGCCATCCGCGGCGGCAAGCTCGTATATCAACAGCAATTCGGCCTGCGCCATATCGCCGCCGACAAGGCGGCGAGCCTGCCGGTGACGCCGGCCACGATGTTCCGCATCGCGTCGATTTCCAAGATGATGACCACCTTCGGCCTGATGAAGCTGGTCGAGGAAGGCAAACTGGACCTGGACCAAGACGCCGGCCGCTACCTCGGTTTTCCATTGCGCAATCCGCATTTCCCAGACCGCCCCGTCACCCTGCGCAGCTTGCTGACCCACACTTCCTCGCTGCGCGACGCCGCCGGCTATTCCTGGGGCGCCGACACGGCGCTGAAGGATATCCTGGTGCCCGGCGCCCGCCTGTATGGCGATGGCCTGATGTGGGCCGACAAGGCCGGCCCCGGCGCTTATTTCACCTACTGCAACCTGAACTGGGGCGTGATCGGCACGATCATGGAAAAAGCCAGCGGCGAACGCTTCGACCGCCTGATGCGGCGCCTGCTGCTGGCGCCGATGGGCGTGCGCGGCGGCTACAACCCGGCTGAATTTCCCGCCGCCGAGGCGGCCGACATCGCCACGCTATACCGCAAGCGCAGCACCGACACGGAAATCTGGGACCCGGCCGGGCCATGGATCGCCCAGGCCGACGATTACCGGGCGCGTGAACCCAGGGAGCCGGCCGGCATCGAACACTATGACATCGGCAGCAATGCCACCCTGTTCAGTCCAACCGGCGGCTTGCGCATTTCCGCCGCCGACATGGGCAAGGTCATGTTGATGCTGATGAACCAGGGCAGTTATGCCGGCAAACAAATCCTGAAACCGGAAACCATCGCGCTGATGTTTACCAAGCAATGGCAAGCCGACGGCAAGGGCGGCAACGGCGATACCTGGCGCGGCTTTTACCGCATCTGGGGATTGGGAAACCAGCAATTCAGCGCCCGTCTCGATCCGGCCTCGGGCAACGGCCTGGTCGAGGGCGCCGGTTTCGACGCGGCCGGCCATCTCGGCGACGCCTACGGCTTGCTGTCGGCATTTGTAGTGGATTTTCACAACAAAAACGGCATGGTCACGCTGATCGGCGGCACCGGCACCGATCCCGAAAAGTATCCCGGGCAATATTCGGCGCTGTCGCGCTTCGAGGAAAAAGTCTTGACCACACTCTACCGCGGCGCCATCGATGCCCCGCAAGCGGGAACCGTCCACTGAGCCCGCTAACTGACCAAAACGCTGCATGACCTTCGGTTATAGCCGCACCATTTTGATTCATTGGCACGAAGCAAAGGCAGCGCCTAAGCTTTCAGACTCCATTTTCGCAAGCGAGGCCTAATGCAGCATGTAATCGTAATCGGCGGTGGCGTTGTTGGCCTGACTTCGGCCTGGTGGCTGCTGGAGGCGGGTTATTGCGTCACTTTGCTCGAACGAAATAACAACGTCGCCAGCGCCGCCAGCTACCGCAATGGCGGCCAGCTCAGCTACCGCTACGTGGCGCCGCTGGCCGACGCCGGCGTGCCGATGAAGGCGATGCAGTGGCTGACGCAACAGGATGGTCCGCTGCGCTTCAGGCTGGAAGCCGACCCGCGCCAATGGCGCTGGCTGATGCAATTCCTGCGCAACTGCAATGGCGCCAGCAACCGCCGCACCACCGCCAAGCTGCTGGAATTGGGCGAACTCAGCCGCCAGGGCATGGCCCGCCTGGAAATCAAGCTGCCGCTGCAGGAATTCTCGTGGCGCGACGCCGGCAAGCTGGTGGTCTATCGCTCCAAAAAAGTCTTCGACAGCGCCGTCGCCCGTCCCGAATCGGAAGAAACGCGCCAGGTGCTGTCGCCGGCCGACGCCGTCGCGCTGGAACCGGCGCTGGCGGCGGTCGAACCGGCGCTGGCCGGCGGCATCTTCACCAGCGGCGAAGCGGTGGCCGATTGCCACGCTTTTTGCCGGGCGCTGGAAACACGCCTGCGCACGCATCCGCGTTTCGACGGCATCATCCATGGCGAGGCACGCCGCTTCATCACCCGCGACGGCAAGGTGAGCGGGCTGGAAACCGACGAACACGTGCTGCATGCGCATCATTTCGTGCTGGCCGCCGGCATCCAGAGCCGCAGCCTGGCCGCCAGCGCCGGCATCTACCTGCCGCTGTATCCGCTCAAGGGCTATAGCCTGACGGCGCCGATCCGGCCGCAAGACCGCGCGCCCGAAGTCAGCATTACCGATTTCGAACGCAAGGTGCTGTATGCGCGCATCGGCCAAAACCTGCGCGTGGCGGCGATGGTCGACATGGTGGGCGAAGACACCAGCATCGATGCGCAACGCATCGCCGGCCTGACCCGGCTGGCGCGCGAAGCGATGCCCGACGCCGCCGACTATAGCCAGCTGACGCCCTGGGCCGGCCTGCGCCCGGCGACGCCGAACAGCGCCCCCATCATCGGCGCCACCCGCTATGACAATCTGTGGCTGAACGTCGGCCACGGCCCGCTCGGCTTCACCTTCGCCTGCGGCACCGCCAGCATCCTGGCCGACTTAATGAGCGGCAAGGACGCGCCGTTCGAGCTGGGTTTCCTCAGCCTGCAAGGCTAAAGGGCAGCTCGAAAAACCTACTGCGCAGCCCGCTCTCGCGTCTCCGTTGCTCACCGTACCTGCGTACGGTTCCGCTACTCAACGCGATATCGGGCTTGCTCGCGACGGTTTTTCGAGCTGCCCTAAACCCGGCCGGCATCGATATGGCGGATAATTGCGGAACTTTCTGCGGAATCCCCACATCACGATGCAAACCATGAAACCGGCGGCGGCCTGCCCCTGCGGCGGCCCCGCTTATGCGGCTTGTTGCCAACCCTATCTGGACGGCAGCGCCATGGCGCCCAGCGCCGAAACGCTGATGCGTTCGCGCTATACCGCCTATACCCTGGGCCGGGAAGCCTATCTGCGCAGCACCTGGCACCCCAGCACTTGCCCAAGCGAGCGCATCGTCAACGAAGATGAAAAGTTGCAATGGCTGGGACTTGAGGTAAAATCCGCTTTACGTTTACGTCAACGTAAAGTTACTCGGGAGACCGGAGAAGCGCCTGACGCAGACCGCGACAGCGTCGAATTTGTCGCCCGCTACAAGCTGAACGGCCGGGCCCACCGCCTGCATGAAGTCAGCCGCTTCGTCCGTGTACAGGGCCGCTGGCTGTATCTCGACGGCAGTTTCCCGACATAAAACGCCGCGCCGGCGCCGCCAGAATCGGGCGGCGCGGAGCAATGATATCAAGGACCAGCCATGCCGCTCATCGAAAGCAAACTCAATCCGCGCAGTGCAGACTTCCAGGCCAACGCCGCCGCCATGCAAGCCGTCGTCGACGACTTGCGCGACAAGGTGGCGCGCATCGCGGCCGGCGGCGGGGAAACAGCCAGCGCCAGGCATGTCGCGCGCGGCAAACTGCTGCCGCGCGAGCGCGTGCGCA
>DASYLQ010000657.1:0-3493 GCA_036009485.1 Janthinobacterium sp. | reverse complement strand
TCAGCACCGCGCGGTACAGCGCGGCGAAGGTGTTCGGGTTTTTCTCGATGAACGCCTGCGACACGCCGAACGCGCAGCACGGATGGCCGTTCCAGATGTCTTTCGACAGGATGTGGATGAAGCCGATCTCGTCGTACACGGCGCGCTGGTTGAACGGGTCGGGTCCGAGAAAACCGTCGATATTGCCGGCGCGCAGATTGGCGATCATTTCCGCCGGCGGCGTGACGCGCAACTGCACGTCGCGGTCGGGGTCGATGCCGTGCTCGGCGAGGTAATAGCGCAGCAGGAAGTTATGCATCGAGTACTCGAACGGAATGGCGAACTTGAAGCCCTTCCAGTTTTTCGGGTCGCGGTTGTTCTTGTGCTTGAGCGCGAGCGTGATGGCTTGCCCGTTCACGTTCTGGATCGTCGCTACGCGCATCGGCTGCGCGGTCGAGCCCAACCCCATCGAAATCGCCAGCGGCATCGGCGACAGGAAATGCGAGGCGTCCAGTTCACGGTTTTGCATCTGGTCGCGCACCAGCGCCCAGCCGGCGACCTTGTGCAAGCTCACATTCAATCCCTGCTGGCGATAAAAGCCCATCGGATCGGCCATGATCAGCGGCGTCGCGCAATTGATCGGAATGAAGCCGATCTTGCAATCCTTCTTTTCCAGCGTGCCGGGCTTGTCCAACACCGCCGCCTGCAGGTCGCCGACCGGCATCACGCTGGCGATGGCCGCCATCGCGGTGCTGGCGCCGACTGCCCGCAAAAAGAGGCGTCGCGTTGGCGCGTGCGGAAACAGCGCCTGCACCATGGCCGCCTCCATGAAGTCGCCGGACAGGGTCTGCGGATCGCTGCCACGGGCCTGGCGCCGGCGGGCCTGCTCGGCGTCGTGCTGCTGCGCGTTGGCATGCTGGCCGCAGGCGCAGCCTCCCAAGGCGGAATCGGCGGCGTAAGGCTGGTAAATGTTATCGATGCTCATGGCCAGAACTCCTGTGTCGGCGGAAGGAAAAAGCGATTACTTACTGTCTTATCTCTGTCAATTCAGGCGGCCGCCGCGCTGCGCGCCGACCTCCAGCGTGACGCCGGGCTGGCCATGCTGCCATTGCTGCATCAGCAGATGGGCCGCACTCTGTTCGATGACCCGCCATTCGCCCTCCGCGCTGGGCGCGCCGCGCAGCACGATCGGCAGGGTGCGGGTCTTGAGGCGGATCACCGGCTGGCTGTGGACATAACCGGGATGCGGCTGGCCGCAAATCGCATGCGCCAGCGCGCCGGCCTGCCTGGCGATCGGCTCGATGAAGCGGCATGGCGCGCCGGCAATGCTGATGCAGTCGCCCAAGGCGTAAATATGCTCGTCGCTGGTGCGCAGCGTGGCCGGATCGACCACGATGCCGCGCTCGAACGCCAGGCCGGCGCCGCCCGCCACGCGGCGGTCGGTCACCAGGCCGGTCGCCGCGATCACCTCGTCGGCGTCGATCGGCTCGGCGCCGCCGAGGGCGATGCGTTTGCCGCCTTCGTGCGCGCGCACGCCGCTCACCTGCACCGGCCCGACAAAACGCACGCCGAGCTGCTCCAGGTTGGCGCGCAGGCGTGACGCGGCCAGCGCCGGCAGCAGCGCCGCCATCGGTTGCGCCTGCATGTCGAGCAAGGTCACCCGATGGCCGGCGTGGGCGAAATCTTCGGCCAATTCGCAGCCGACCATGCCGGCGCCGATGATGGCGATGTGTTTTTTGGCGCCGCTCAACTGCAGGCGCACGCCGGACCAGCCGGCCAGGTCATTGATGCGCCAGCACAGCGCAGCCGGCAAGGCGGCCGGCAAGGCCGGGCGCGCGCCCTGGGCCAGCACCAGATGGGTGTAACGCAGGCTGCCGCGCGTGGTGCGCAATTGGCGCAGCGCCGGCGACAGACCGGTCATCACGGTGTCCGTCATCAGGCGGATGCCCAGCCGGCGCGCCGCGCTGTCGGCCGACTCGCGCACCAGGCCCTCCGGCAATACCCCACGGCTGAGCGCGACGGACAGCTCCGGCTTGTGATAACGGTCGCCGCTGCAGGCGCTGATCAGCGTGATCGCCAGTTCCGGGGCGAGCGCGCGCAAGGCCTCCGCCGCAGCCCAGCCGGCAAGCCCGCCACCGACGATGACGACACCGTCCGCTTGGGGCCGGGCCGCACTCGACGCCGGGACCGCGGCTACCGCCAGCGGCACCCACGGCTCGAAGTCGGCCTTGATCACGCCGCACAGCGGACAGGCCCAATCGTCGGGAATGTCGGCGAAGCGCGTGCCGGGCGCCAGGCCGCTGTCGGGATCGCCCAGCTCCTCGTCATAGATCAGGCCGCAGGCACGGCAGATAAACTGCTGCCACAGGGGCGCGGCGGCGCTCATGCCGGCATCTCCTCTTTCGACAGGCGCGCCATTTCCCATCGCAGGTGCTTGAGCGCGGGCGTGACGATGGCGACGAAATGGGCTTCGCGCACGCGGCGCTGCGGCGCGGCACTCATCAGATAACCGCGCGCGCCCTGGTGCAGCAGCGCCGACTGGGCGGCCCGCAGCGCCAATTCGCTGCCCTGCGCGCGGGCGTCGAGCACGTCGAGCAGGTAATCCTTGCTGCCGTCGTAAGGCGTGAGCGCGAGCCGGGCCACGCGCGCGTTCAGCTCGTCGAACTCGGCTTGCAGCTGGTCCGGACGGTCGTGCAGGTATTGGTTGACATGGCCCAGCAGCGGTTCCACCTCGAGAATCGAGTCGATGCTGCCCTGGGCCACGCCGAGCGCCATGCCCACTTGCAGCAAGATGAAAGCGGCGCGGATGCGGGCAATGAACGGTTGCGCCGGGTCGGCGATCAGCGCGTCTTCGCCGACGAAATAGTCGTCCAGCCGCAGGCCCCAGGTGCTGGTGCCCTCCATGCCGGAAAATTCGGGACAGGGCCGCAGCACCACCTCTTCGGTGCAGCGCAACAGGAACATGATTTCATGCGAGCGGCTGCCGTCATCGCGCAGCACTGCCGCGAGCGCGCCGCAATACTGGCCTGGCCCGATATGGCTCACCCAGGGCAAGGCGCCGCTGACCCGGTAACCGCCCGGCACCTTGACCGCGCGCAGCAGCATTTTTTCGATGCCGGCCAGCGCCTTCATCGGATTCGACAGTGCGGTGCCGCCAAAACTGCCGCCCAAGGTGTGCTGTTCGAGCAGCGCGCCGGTCAGCGCCGCGTTGCCGGACTGTTCCATGTACAGGCCGCACACATCGTGGCACCAGGTCAGGAAGCCGGTCGAGCCGCAGCGCCGGCTGATGGCGCGCATCGCGTCGATGGCCAGGCCGACCCGCTTGCCGCCGGCATGCAGATGGGCGCCAAACGCCCCGGCCTGGCCGAGCGAGGCCATGATGCCAAGCGGGTAATGCCCCTCGTGGTCGATGCGGTAGGCCAGGGCCGCCAGCGGACCGTCGGCGATGCCGGTCACGCGCGCCATCACCTGCTGGTCCGGACCGGCGGGATCGAAAACCGAAAGTGGTGCGTCA
>DASYLQ010000656.1:0-5440 GCA_036009485.1 Janthinobacterium sp. | reverse complement strand
GCGCCATCGGCGTCGGCATGATCACCGAATGGGCCGGGCGCCGCGGCGTCGCGCCGCTCAGCGTGGCAGCATGCGGCATCGTCCTCTTCGTCGGCGTCCAGTGCGCCATCGTCTGCAACCACGCGCCCAGTTTCCAGCTGTTGTCGGTGCTGTTCACGCTGCTGGGCACCGTCACCGGCCTGGAATATGCGATCGTCGGGCAAACCATGCCGGCCGCGCTGAGCGGGCGCGCGGCGACTTGCCTGAACCTGCTGATTTTCAGCGGCGCTTTCCTGGTCCAGGCCGGCTTCGGCCTGGTACTCGGCCTGTGGCGCGCCAACCCGCAGCACCAGTACCCGGCGGTGGCTTACCAGGCCGCTTTCGGCTTGCTGGTGGCGCTGCAACTGCCCGGGCTGTTCATGTTTTTCCGCCGCCGCCGCGCCGCCGCCGCGGCATCCGTTAAAATGGGGCACGATATCGGCACGATCAACTCCAAGGAAGAATATGAAACTGGTGCGTTATGGCCGGCCGGGCAAAGAGAAGCCCGGCCTGATCGATGAAGAAGGCAAGCTGCGCGACCTGTCCGGCATCGTCGCCGACATCGACGCCGGCCTACTGTCGGACAAGGCGCTGCGCAAGCTCGGCAAGCTCGATCACAAGACGCTGCCGCTGGTGCGCGGCAATCCCCGCTTCGGCGTGCCGCTGGCCGGCGTCGGCAAATTCATCGGCATCGGCTTGAACTATTCCGACCACGCCGCCGAAGCCGGCATGGACTTGCCGGCGGAACCGGTGGTGTTCATGAAGGCCACCAGTTCCCTGTCGGGCCCGGACGATCCGATCATGCTGCCCCAGGGCGCCAAAAAGACCGACTGGGAAGTCGAACTGGGCGTGGTCATCGGCACGCGCGCGCGCTACGTCGGCGAAGAAGAGGCGCTCGATTACGTCGCCGGCTACTGCGTCGTCAACGACGTCTCGGAACGCGCCTACCAGCTCGAGCATGGTCCGCAATGGGACAAGGGCAAGGGCTGCGACAGCTTCGGCCCGGTCGGCCCGTGGCTGGTCACGCGCGACGAAGTATTCGACGTCCAGCGCCTCGACCTTTACCTGGACGTGAACGGCAAGCGCATGCAGACCGGCAGCACCGAAACCATGATTTTTCCGGTCGCGCACATCGTCAGCTACCTGTCGCGCTTCATGACGCTGGAGCCGGGCGACATCATCGCCACCGGCACGCCGCCCGGCGTCGGCATGGGCCGCAAGCCGCCGCGCTTCCTGAAAAAAGGCGACAGCGTGCGCCTCGGCATCGCCGGCCTCGGCGAACAGCAGCAGGACGTCATCGCCTGGCAGGGGAAATAGCATCGCCGGGGGAGGCCATGCAATGTGGCCTCCCCCGGCTTAGCCGGCCTGCGCCAGCGTATGGTCGAAGATGTCGGCCAGCGCGGCGTCGAGCGCGTCGGCCAGGCGCGAGACGATTTCCGACAGGTCGGCCTCGGTGGCGATGAAGGGCGGCGCCAGCAAGACATGGTCGCCGTTGCGGCCGTCGATGGTGCCGCCCATCGGATACACCAGCAAGCCCCTTTCCATCGCCTTGCGCTTCAGCACCGCATGCAATTGCAGTTCGGCCGCGAACGGCAATTTGCTGGCGCGCTCCTGCACCAGTTCCAGCCCCAGGAACAAGCCGCGGCCGCGGATATCGCCGACGTGCGGATGGTCGCCGAAGGCGGCGCCCAGCCGGTGCCTGAGCGAGGCGCCGCGCGCCGCCACGGCGTTCAGCAGGCGGTCGCGCACGATCACCTTTTGCACCGCCAGCGCCGCCGCCGCCGCCACCGGATGGCCGACATAGGTGTGGCCATGCATGAAAGCGCCGCTGCCGCCGCGCAGGCGCTCGACGATGGCGGCGCGGGCCAGCACCGCGCCGATCGGCTGGTAGCCGGCGCCCAGGCCCTTGCCCAGCGCCACCAGGTCGGGCACTACGCCATCCTGTTCGATCGCGTACAGGGTGCCGGTGCGCCCCATGCCGCACATGACTTCATCGGCGATGAACAGGATGCCGTATTGGTCGCACAGCGCGCGCACGGCCTTGAAGTAGCCCGGCGTCGGCGGGATCGCGCCGCCGGTGGCGCCGACCACGGTCTCGGCGCAAAAGCCGATCACCCGCTGCGGGCCGGTCGTCAGGATCTGCGCTTCCAGTTCGGCCATCAGGTGGGCCGTGTAATCGTCGCAGTTCTGGCCCGGCGTGCGGTCGCGGTATTCATAACAGGGCGAGACGTGCGGCACATCGATCAGCAGCGGCGTGAACGGCTTGCGGCGCCATTCGTTGCCGCCCAGCGCCAGCGCGCCCAGGGTATTGCCGTGATAGCTCTGGCGCCGCGCGATGAATACGCTGCGCTCGGGTTGGCCGGACTCGACAAAATACTGGCGCGCCAGCTTCAGCGCCGTTTCAATCGCTTCCGAGCCGCCCGACACCAGATACACCTGGTCCAGGTCGCCCGGCGCGTCGGCGGCCAGGCGTGCCGCCAGTTCCTCGGCAACGGCGCTGGTGAAAAAGCCGGTGTGGGCGTAGGCCAGCTGGCCGATCTGCGCCTGCATCGCGGCCAGCACGTCCGGGTGGCCATGCCCGAGCGAGGACACGGCGGCGCCGCCGCTGGCGTCCAGGTAGGCGTTGCCGCGCTCGTCGAACAGGTACATGCCCTTGGCGCCGGTCGCCACGGGCGGCGTCTGGCGCAGGGAACGGTGGATGATATGGCTCATGGGGAGGTCTCCTTGGGTTGGAACGGCGCCGGCCGGGGCGCGTGCGCGGATGCTGACGACCGACGATAAAGGCGTTCGCGGGAGATTCCTTTGATTTTTGCCGGAACATACGCAAATATTTTCCATTTGCAATTTATTCGCGCCCTCGGCAGGACGCACATGGCCGATCACAGATATGGAAGACTTGCCGGGCGCAGCATAAAAAAAAGCCGCAGGGATCGCTCCCTGCGGCTTTTTGGCGTTCTGTCCCTGCCTGGCGGCTAAACAGAACAAGTCGCCTCAATTAAAACGTGTAGCTCGCTCCCACGTTGAAGAAGCGGCCGATGGCGCCGGACATTTGCATCGATGGGTTGTACGGCAGTTGACCGCCGCCATAGGTGTTCAAGTCCACCGGAGCTTGCCTATTGAACAGGTTGTTGATCGAAGCATGCAGCGTCCAGTTCTTGTTCATCTTGTAGCGTGCCGACACGTCCGTTTCCAGGAAGGAGGCGACCTTGCAGTATTGCGCAGGGGTGTTTCCAGCTGGGAACCAGCCGTCCGCGGCGCCGCCGGCGGCACAGTCGTTCAGCCCGAACGATGGATCGGTCAAGCTGAAGCTGCTGGTCCAGTTGAACGTGGTCGCCACTTGCAATCCGCCGTTGTCCCAGGTAAAGGTCGCCTGTACCTTATCCTTCGGATTGCCCGTGTCGCCGCCGATCACATACGGACCATGGGTGCCGGCCAACTGGTAGGCTTGGCCGCCTACGGTCAGCATATAGCTCATTATATGGGTCCATTGCAAATCCGTCGTCAGGCTACCGTAGCTGCCCAACTTGAATTTGTAGCGGGTTTCATATTCGATGCCGCTGGTCTTGGTCGAATTGGCGTTGATGAAGTAGTTAGGATAGTACAGAACCGGACCCACGCTCGGCGTGCAGGTATAGGTGCCGCCATTGCCGTCCGCGCACAGGGTTTGCACAGGCGCGCCGCGCACCGCGGTGGTCGATGGCGTACCTTCGACGATCTGATTCTTGATGTTGATTTGGTACAGATCGACCGTCGTGCTCCAGCCTTTGATCGGTTCCAGGATCACGCCCAAAGTTTCCGACAAGGATTTTTCCGGACTCAGATTCGCGTTCGACGAGTTCAGGTACAAGGGTTGATAATTACAAGCCGAGACCACGCTGCCACGGGCGATGTTGCCCGATCCGGTGCCGCCTGGGCACAGGACGGGATCATACGTCGTCGAGGTCTGGTAAGCGGAACCGGACTGGCCGTTTTCTGCCGGGTTGGGCGCACGGAAACCCTGCGCCACAGTGCCGCGCAGGGCGAAGGCATTGCTCGGCGTCCACTTGAAGCCCAATTTCGACGTCGTCGCACTGCCCGCATTGTTGAAATGGTCAAAACGCGAGGAGGCATCCAGTTCCAGCGTTTTCAGCACCGGCGCATCCACTTCCGCGTACACGGAAGCATCGGTCTGCGATCCGGAAACATACGCGTTGTTACCGACAATAATCCCTTCCGCAATCAGGTTCGGCGCCGGCGAACTGATGGAGCGGCGGATGAATTCGCCGCCCGTGCTGAAACCGAGGTCGCCGCCCGGCAAGGCCATCAGCGAGCGCGTTGCATGGAGTTCGGCAAACTCGAGTTCCGACACGTCATAGGCGGACATGGTTGGGAAAATTGCTGCCATATCGGCGGCGGAATTTCCACCGGTGATCATGAACGGGTTGACGGTGCGGTTCAGTGCGGCGTTCAATGCCGGCACGTTCACGCCGCCGTACACGTCTTGCGAGGTCGCGACCTTGGTGTAACCGAGCGAGGTGTCGATATCCCAGGCGCCGATGGTGCCGGTCAAGTCGGCCACCACGCGGGTCGCCTTCGATTCGATCTGCGTATTCGGGGCGGGTGCGCCAGGAATGACGCCATTCACGACCGCCGGCACGCCGAATGGGTTGCCAGGGTAGTTAGCCGGTACGGTAATCGCGGGGATCGTGGAACCGACCAAGGTGGGGTTGACGCCGGCCCCCACGGAGACCAGCGGATTGGCCGACGATGGGTAGGTAGCCAGGCCGCCGGCGGAGCCACTGATCCCGTATTGCTCGGCCTTGCTGTCAAACAACGATGCCTTGACGTCCAGCTTCCAGCCATCGTTGAGCTTCTTGGTCAAGCTGGCGAGGAAGTTGACGTTTTGCGTCCTTGGCGAGATTTCAGCATTGGGGTTCTGGAAAGCGCAATTGCCCGCGGCCAGGTTGGCGTAACTGCCGCAGGAACCCGGGGAGAAAGCGGAGCTGTTCGGCGCGCCGCTGAACGGCACGTTCGGGTTGGTCAGGTAAGGCGACAGGGTGGCAGGCTGCGGATTTTGCGGCGTGATGACGCCGGGCGTCCTGTTGACGCCGCCCATCGGCGCCCAATTCAGGTTTTGCCAGGCGCCGTCGCCGGCGCGCTGGTTATACGAGATGCTGTCTTGATGGCGCGCTTCCAGGCTGACGTAGGCGTTGTAGCCGTCCGTATCGTAATCGCCGAAGCCGTGGATGATGGAGGCGTGCGTCGTGGTGCCGCCGCCTTCCGTCGAGTCGCCGGACTCGGCCGACAAGGTGGTGCCGACAAAATTCTTCTTCAGGATGATGTTGACCACACCGGCCATGGCATCGGAACCGTAGATGGCCGACGCGCCGTCTTTCAAAATTTCGATCCGCTCAACCGTGTCGAACGGGATGTTGGAAATGTC
>DASYLQ010000655.1:0-11289 GCA_036009485.1 Janthinobacterium sp. | reverse complement strand
GCGTCTGGCGGCGGCTTTCGATGCCGAGGAAGTGCAACTGTATTACCAGATCGCTGTGTATGGCCGCAATGAACTGGGCTTGGCGCCGGATGAGTATGCGGGTTTTTCAATGACCTTGCTGCGCATGCTGGCGTTCCGGCCTGGCAAGGGCGGCGCTGAAGGGTTGCCGGCCGCGGCCCGGCCGGTTGCCGGTGCTGCGGCTGCGGCGCGCGCCGCCGCGGCGCCGCCGGCGCGGGCGGCGTCCAGTGCCGTCGCCAGCCATGCGGCGGTGACGCCGCCCGCGGTCGTGGCCGGCGCCGCCGCGGCGCTGGCGCGCGGCACGCCGCCGGCGGCGGGCGCGGCAGCCGTTGCGGCGGCGCCTGTGGCCTCGCGTCCGATTGTGGCGACGCCGGTGCAAACCGCCGCGCCCGCGCCGGCGCCGATGCAGGCAGCCGTGCCGGAGCCAACAGCCGCGCCAGGCGCCAGCACGGCCAGGGCGGCCATCAACGCCGCGCTCGAAGCGGCGCGGGCGGCCAGCGGCATGCGTTCGGGCGGTTCGCGGCCGGCGGCGCCTGCTGTCCCGCCGCCATCGCCCGCAGCCCCGGCCGCAGTCCCGGTCGCGTCCGCGCCGGCCGCGTCCGCGTCCGCGCCAAAAGGCCCGGCGCCATGGGAAGATGAGCTTCCCCCGTCAGCGGCGCCGGCAGCGCCTGCGCCCGCCATCCAACAAGACGAAGCGGAAGACGCCGGCGACTTCGGCGACTTGCCGCCCTGGGTTACCGAGTTTTCCGACGATACGGCGTCGGCGCAGACGGCTCCCGGCGCCGTTGCCGCCGCCGCGCCCGCCGCGAAACCGGCTCCCGCCCCGGCGCAGCCGCCGCGTCCCTACGTCGTGGTACCGGTTCCCGGTCTCGACTGGGATGGCAACTGGCCGGCGGTCGCCGCCGCCTTGCCGCTGCGCGGCGTGGCCCAGCAACTGGCGGTACAGGCCGAGCTGATCGAATGCCTGCACGACGGCCACAGCACCCTGTTCAAGCTGCGCGTGCCGATCGACACCTGGCGCTCCAGCGTCAACGTGGATAAACTGGCCGCTGCGCTGAGCGAACGTTTCGCGCACAAGGTCCAGGTCGAAACCGAGCTGGGGCCGGTCTGGTACACCGCCAGCGCCGAGGCGCAAGCCCATCGCGAAGCTTGCCAGCGCGAGGCGGAAGAGGTGGTGGCCAACGATCCCTTCGTGCAAAGCCTGATGCGCGACTTTGGCGCCACTGTGGTGCCGGGATCGATCACGCCGGCGCCGGCCGCCAATTGAGGCCCTCGTCGGCAATCGGCAAACCAGGCAAGGATCATCATCCCGAATTTATTTAATCCCCTGTCTGTCGAAGATGATTCAGCAGATTTTTTATCCATAACGGAGCACACATCATGATGAAGAACCAACTGGCTGGCTTGATGAAGCAGGCGCAAGCGATGCAAGACAATATGAAAAAAGCCCAGGAACAACTGGCGCTGGTGGAAGTCGAAGGCCAGTCCGGCGCCGGCTTGGTGAAGGTCGTCATGACTTGCAAGAACGACGTCAAGCGCGTTTCCATCGACCCCACGCTGCTGGCCGACGACAAGGACATGCTGGAAGACTTGGTGGCGGCCGCCTTCAATGACGCCGTGCGCAAGGCTGAAGCGACGTCGGCGGAAAAAATGAGCGGCCTGACCTCGGGCATGCAATTGCCGGCCGGTTTCAAGATGCCATTCTGATGCCGCGCTCGCCATCCCTGTGCGCCGCTTCGGCCTGATGCATGTCGAAGTCGCTTGAATTCCTGACCGAGGCCTTGCGCCGCCTGCCCGGCGTCGGCCCGAAGTCGGCGCAGCGGATGGCTTTCCACTTGCTGCAGCACGACCGCGAAGGCGCCGCCATGCTGTCGCGCGCGCTGTTCCAGGCCGTCGACGCGGTCCATCATTGCGCGCTGTGCAATACCTTCACCGAGCACGAAGTCTGCGAGACTTGCCTGGACGAGCAGCGCGACAAGCATCTGCTGTGCGTGGTGGAAACGCCGGCAGACCAGTTAATGGTCGAGCAGACGCTGACTTACAAGGGCTTGTATTTCGTGCTGATGGGCCGGCTCTCGCCGCTGGACGGCATCGGCCCGAAGGATATTCACCTGGAAAAGCTGGCGGCCCGGGCCACGGATGGTCTCGTCGATGAAGTGGTGCTGGCCACCAATTTCACGAATGAGGGCGAAGCCACCGCGCATTACATCAGCGAAATGCTGAAGGCGCGCGGCCTGAAGGTGAGCCGGCTGGCGCGCGGCGTGCCGGTGGGCGGGGAACTGGAATACGTGGATGCCGGCACCATCGCCCGCGCCATGCTGGACCGCCGCGAGACCTGAGGGCGGCGGCCGCCGGCATTGCCATGACCCTTAGCCTGGCGGCGTCGTCAGCGAAAACTGCTTGTTCAGCATCAGCGTGATCGATTCCTGCGGCGAAGGATGGCCCAGGTAATAGCCTTGCACCATGTCACAGCCGTATTCTTCGAGCAGCAGCAATTGCTCGTCGGTTTCGACGCCCTCGGCCACTACCACCATTTTCAAGCCATGTGCCATTGCAATGATGGCCCGCGTGATGGCGGCGTTTTCCGAATCCTGCGGCAAGCCGCTGATGAAACTCTTGTCGATCTTCAGGGCGCGCACGTCGAAGCGCTTCAGGTAATTCATCGATGAATAACCGGTGCCGAAATCGTCGATCGACAGATACACGCCGATGCCGCGCAACTGGTCCAGGGTCACCATGGTGGCGCGGGCGTCGTCCATCAGCGTGCCTTCAGTCAGTTCCAGTTCCAGCAGGCGCGCTTCCAGGCCCGTGTCGGCCAGCGCGGACAGGACGATCTGGGTCAGGTTTTCATCCTTGAACTGTTTCGCCGACAGGTTGACGGCCATGCGAATCGGGCGCTTGCCGCCGGTTTGCCAGGCTTTCGCCTGTAGGCAGGCAGTGCGCAAGACCCATTCGCCGATCGGCACGATCAAGCCGGTCTCTTCGGCCAGCGGGATGAATTCGGTCGGCGAAATGATGCCGCGCTCCGGATGGCGCCAGCGGATCAGTGCCTCGACGCCGACGATGCGCGCGCTGTGGACGTCGACCTGCGGCTGGTACAGCAGATACAGTTCATTGTTTTTCAGCGCCTTGCGCAAGCCGACTTCCAGTTTGACGTGGCTCATGATTTGCATCGTCAGCGAAGAACTGTAGAGCTTGGCGTTATTTTTGCCGCAATTTTTGGCGTGGTACATCGCCGTGTCGGCGTATTTCAGCAACGAATTGCAATCGTCGCCGTCTTGCGGATACAGGGAAATGCCGATACTGGCCGTGACGAAAATTTCATTGCCATCGATCAAGAAAGGCCGGCGCATCGCCTCCTTGACGCGCTGCGCCACGTTGAGCGCATTCTCGACCCGCTCCAGGTCGGGGATCAGGATGGTGAATTCATCGCCGCCGAGGCGCGCCAAGTTGTTGTTCGCTTCGGTGCGCGAAACCAGGTCGCTGGGCCGTATGGTTTCGCGCAAGCGTTCCGAGACCACTTTCAGCAAATGGTCGCCGACATTATGGCCGAGGGTGTCGTTGATGCGCTTGAAGGCGTCCAGGTCCATGAACAGTACGGCGAATTTTTTGTTGCCCAGTTTGGAGCGAAGCAACTCGCTTTCCAGGGTTTCCAGGAACGCTTGCCGGTTCGGGATGCCGGTCAGGCTGTCGCAATACGCCAGGCGGCGAATCTGTTCCTCCGTGCGCTTGCGTTCGCTGATGTCACGCACCAGGCCCAGCACTTCATCGCTGCCGCTGGTGACCAGGCGCGCTTCGAAATGCCGCACCGTATCGGCTTCCCCCAACTCGTAATCGACCGAGCGGATGTGCTGGGTTTCCAGCACCGTCTGCACTTGTTCCAGCAAGCGCAGAGCTATGTCTTCGGGCAAGACTTCACTGATGTGCTTGCCGACGCATTGCTCGGCCGGGAAGGTCGCGCTGGCGTCGTGGCCCTGTTCATAATCGAGGTAGACGCCATGTTTGTCGAGTCGGAAAAAGGTATCCGGTATCGCCGCCAGCACGGCACGGTTTTGCGCGTCGGCGATGCGCAAGCGGGCGATGGCGTCGCTGGCGCGCAGCACGTACAGCACGCGGTGGCCGAGGACGGGCCAGTTGATCGGCTTCGAGACGAAATCGGTCGCGCCTTCTTCATAGGCGTGGGTCACGGCTTCCAGTTCATCGCCGCCGGTCACCATGGTGATCGGCACCGTGACCGTGGTTTCGATGCGGCGGATTTCGCGGCAGACGGCAAAACCGTCCATGGCCGGCATGTCGACGTCGAGCAAGACCAGGTCGGGCGACATGCTCTTGTAATACGCCAGGGCCTGGACGCCGTCTTCGGCTTCGATCGCGTCCAGGCCGACCTGGCTCAGCATTTCCAGCATCAGCATGCGCATGACGGGATCGTCGTCGGCGACCAGGACCACGCCGCGTTTGGAGGATACGAGGGCTGTCATATTAGGTTTCCTTCTCAAGGATTGCACTGAGCGAATGCCGGACCGCCAGAAATTCCTGTTCCATATCCGTCAGGATGCCGGCCGCGCCATCGGTGCTGGCGCTGCGTCCCAGCGTTTCCATGGCCTTGCATAACTGCGCCAGCGCTTCAGCGCCGATGTTGGCGCTGCTCGACTTGAGGCTGTGGGCCGCCTTACGGATGTGTTCGGTGTCCAGCGCGGCGATGGCCATCCGCAGTGCCTGCAAATGCTGCGGCGTGTCGTCGACATAGGCGTGGATGACGCGCTGCAGCAGGGCGTCGCCGTCGCTGGCGCTGAGGGCGCGGATATTCTCCAGCGCATGACGGTTGATGGCGGTTTTCGCCGCCGCCGCCGCCGCCGGCGTGGCGCTGGCGCTGGCGGCCGTGGCCGTCGGGCACAGCGCGGCGCCAGCCGTCCGCAAGGGTTTTTCCGGCGCCGGCATGGCCGCCTCGTCATGATGCACGGTGGCGGCGCGCGGCAAGGGGATCCAGCGCGCGATGCTCAGACCCAGCTCTTGCTGCGTGAACGGTTTGCTCAGGTAATCGTCCATGCCGGCCGCGAGGCAGGCTTCGCGGTCGCCCTGCAGTGCATTGGCGGTGATCGCGATGATGGGCAGGATGCGGGCGCGGCCGCGCTGCTGCTCGTGGCGGCGGATTTCGGCGGTGGCGGCAAAGCCATCCATCAGCGGCATCTGGCAATCCATCAGCACCAGGTCGAAGTCTTCGGTTTGCACCGCGTGCAGCGCTTCCTCGCCGTTGCGCGCGCTGACCACCGCCAGCCCGAGGCCGGCCAGCATGGCCATCGCCACTTCGATATTTACCGGATTGTCTTCCGCCAGCAGCACCTTGCGCCGCTTGCGCGCCGCGGGCGAGGCGCGCCGGGTATCGCCGCCGCGGCCGGCAGGGGCGGCGATGGCGGCCGCCGTCCTGGCCCGGCTGTCGGCGTTGCGGTCCTTGACGCCGCGGGCACGGCCGGCATTCACGATGCAGTCGAACAAATCGCATTCGCGCGCCGGCTTGATCAGCTGGAAAGCCACGCCCGCTTCGCGCCGCTGCAGGCTGTCGGCGGCGTCGCGTTCCGTGCTCAGTAATAATAGTTTGACATCGGAAATGGACGGATCGGCCTTGATGGTGGCGGCCAGCGCCAATCCGCTGGTGCGCGGCAGTTGCATGTCGAGCAGGGCGACGTCGTAGGGCTGGTCCCGCTGTACTGCTTCCTGGAGTTTTTTCAAGCCGGCGGTGGCCGAGGCAACGCTGTCGCTGTAGATGTACCAGCTCGCCAGTTGTCGTTCGAGCACTTTGCGTGTGCCGGGGTTGTCGTCAACGATCAAAGCGCGTAGTCCTTGTGTGGTTTTTTGGATGAGTGAGGGATCGTCGGCTTCGACGCGGCGCTTATCGAAATTTACCGTGAACCAAAAAATGGATCCTTGAGTTAAAGCATTGTCAACGCCGATTTTTCCTCCCATTAACTCGACTAATTGCTTGGAAATCGCCAATCCCAGTCCGGTGCCGCCGTGCTTGCGCGTGGTCGACCCGTCCGCCTGCGAAAAGGAATCGAAGATGCGCGCCTGGGCATCGCTGGAGACGCCGATGCCGGTGTCGTGCACCTCGAAGCGCAGGCTGACGGCCTGGCTATCCTCGCCGGTGACCTTGACCTTGACGGTGATGTTGCCGCTTTCGGTGAATTTGATGGCGTTGCCCAGCAAATTGACGATGACCTGGCGCAGCCGGTTCGGGTCGCCGCAGATGGCGATCGGGATATCGTTGGCGATGGCCAGTTCCAGGCTGATGCCCTTGGCTTGCGCCTGCGGCGAAAATATGGTGTCTATATCGTCCAGCAATTCGCGGAAATTGAAATGGATGTATTCGACCGTCAGCTTGCCGGCCTCGATCTTGGAAAAGTCGAGGATGTCGTTGATGATGACCAGCAGATGCTGTCCCGAGCGCTGCACCATGCTGGTGTAATGGCGCTGCTGCTCGCTCAAGTTGCTGGCCAGCAGCAACTCGGTCATGCCCAGTACGCCATTCATCGGCGTGCGGATTTCATGGCTCATGGTGGCCAGGAAGGCGCTCTTCGCCTGGCTCGCCGCTTCCGCCGCATTCTTGGCTTTTTCCAGTTGTTCGGTGCGGGCGCCGACCTGGCGTTCCAGCTGGTCGCGGTAATCGGCCAGCGAGGCGTCGCGGCTGGCAATCTGCGCCAGCATGTCGTTGAAGCTGTCGATCAGCGTGCCCAGCTCGTCGCTGCGGCGGTGGACGATGCGATGGCCATAGTTCTGGCTGTCCGAGACCAGCCGCGCCGCCTCGATCAGCTTGGCGATCGGACCGGCGATGAGGTCGCGCAGGCGTGCAGCCAGGAGCAGCGCGACGCCCAGCGACAGCACGGCGGTTGCGGCGATGACGGCCAGGTTTTTCAGGATATCCAGCCACATCCGGGTCAGGTCGGCTTCGATCACCAGGGTGCCTAGCCATTCCCGACGATGCCAGACCGGGTGGTGGAGCCGCATCACCGGCGCCCACAAGGAGCCGCCGGTTTCGATGTGCGAGGGCGCTTCCGCGCGCGGCTTTAGCGACAGCAATGAGGACGCGGGCGGAAATCCATCCTCGGCCGTGGAATAGCGGGCGAACGGTTTGCCGTCGCGGTTGAACAATATCGCCTGACCGATGTCGTCGTTGATGTTCAGCGCCGTCAGGATTTGCTCGGCCCGCGCCCGGTCGGCAAGCAGCAGCGCCGGCACGCTGTCGGCGCCGATTGCCTGAGCCAGCGCCGACAATTGCCTTTCCTCGTTTTCGCGATGGCTGATCAGCGACGTCGTGGCGACAACGGCCAATATCAGAAACAGGGCGCTGCCGCTCGAGAGCACGGAAATGAGCGTAAGTTGCCGGCGGATACTGGAATGGCCAAAACTGAACATGGGTTAACGAGCCGTGGGCAAGACAGGCGTCGGAAGAGCGCCGGGACGAGCGGAGAAGAATATCCAAAAAGAAAAATATAGGCGCTAAACTTTTTTCCAGCGTTGATATATATCTAATTTTTCATAGGAAAGAATTGATTTTGATAACTCCGTTTTAAAAACGACATCGCTTTTCCAGCCTTGCCTCTCCACCCCGGCAAAATGCGGCGCGCGCCATAGCTTAAACGCCATATCATGGGTTGCCAATGATCAATTGTTCAACTAAGATTGCGCGCACTACCCACACCGAGATACCGATGTCCGCGTCTGAACCAAGCCCGTTTCCGTTGGTGGGATTACAGGCAGTCGCCAATGCCCGAAATGAATGGACGGCAGTGACGCTGCAATTGCCGCCAGAGGCCGGCGCTGCCGCCGCTGCGTTGTCGGCGGCGCTGAGCTACCCCGGTGTCTTTGCTGCCCTGGCGCCGCTCGACTGCATCGTACCGATCGCCGATCCGCGCGTGCTCAGCGACAGCTTGCTGGCATCCCTGCCGGCCGAGCGCCTTATTTTTCGCATTCCCGCCGACGTCTGCGCCGACAAAAAAGTGCAAGAGAAATGCCAGCGCTTGGACGATGAAGGTTTCCGCATCATGCTGGACGGCGCCGGCGTCTTGCCGGCCGCGCAAACCGGGGCGCGCGCCCTGAGTTTCGATTGCGCCGCCGGGGTGCCGGCGCTGGGCTTGCTGATGGCATTGCCCGGCCCGCATTTGGCGCGCCACGTCGACAGCGTCGAACGGCTGGCCGCTTGCCGCGGCAGCGGCTTCCACTGGTTTGCCGGCAATTACGCGCCGGCGTCGGCGCAAGAGCAGGGTCCGGGCGAAGACGGCACTTCGCGCAAACGATTGCTGGCCCTGCTAGGCTTGCTGGCGCGCGACGCCGACTCGCGCGAACTGGAAACCCTGCTCAAGCAGGATCCGGCCCTGGCCTATCATTTGCTAAAGCTGGTCAACTCCGCCGCATTCGCGCTCAGCACGCCGATCCACAGCTTCGCTCAGGCCATCAACCTGCTGGGCCGGCGCCAGCTGCAACGCTGGCTGCAACTCTTGCTCTACACCCGACAGCAGGAGGACGGCGCCCCCAATCCGCTGCTGCCGCTGGCGGCGGTGCGCGCGGCGCACATGGAAACGCTGTGCAAGATCAGCGGCGGCGACCGCGACCAGCAAGACGCCGCCTTTGTCGCCGGGGTGTTTTCGCTGCTCGACGCCTTGCTTGGCATGCCGATGACAGAGATTGTCAGCACGCTCAGCCTCGACCTCGACGTGGTCATGGCGCTGCTCGACCGCCGCGGGACTATGGGCGCGATGCTGGCGCTGGTCGAACAGCAAACCGTCACGGAAAGCGCGCTGAACGGCGCCGGCATCGATGCCGAAATCTATTGGAGCAGCTTGTTGCAGGCTTATCACTGGGCGATCCAGGTCAGCCGGAACCTCTAGCCATGCTCGTTCATCCCATCTCCGATTTCCTCAGCAACAGCGCGGCGGTATGCGATGCGGTATTGCGCCTGCGCGGCGCGGCGCTGGCCGGGGAACTCGGACGCATCGCTCGCACCGTGCTCGACAGCCCATACGGCGCATACCTGCCGGCGGCGGCCGAAGCCGAATACAGCGGCAGCGCCGAATTGCCCTCTGGCGGCCTGGGCCAGGATATCCGCTTCGACGAGCAGTATTTCGGCCGCTTCATCGTGGCCGGACGCCGCGATTACGACGACCTCGACCGCCAACACCTGGCCAGCCTGGCCGCGCTGACGGCCAGCGTGCTGCAGGTGCATTCGCTGGCGCAGCGTTCGACCCACGCCTATGCCCAAGTCGAAGCGCAATTGCAGCACCAGTCGCAAATCCTCGAGCAGATCCATGAATCCGTGCTGACGCTGGACCTGACCGGCTACATCACCAGCTGGAACAAGGGCGCCGAGCAGCTGTTCGGCTACAGCGCGGTGGAAGCGATCGGGCAAAACATCCTCTTTCTCTACACCGACGAAGACTCCGCCTTCCGCGACCCCTTCCTCGAGCAGGGCGGGCGCCTGATGGAAGTGCGGCGGCGAAAAAAGTCCGGCGAGGTGTTCTGGGCCAGCCTGTCGCTATCGCCGCTGTGCGACATCGACGATCGATCGATCGGCTTGATCGCCTACCTGACCGACATCACCGAGCGCAAGCAGGCTGAGGAACGCATTCACCATCTGGCCTATTACGACGCCCTGACCAATCTACCCAACCGCAGCCTGTTGACCAAGCTGGTCGACCAGGCCCTGACGGTGGCCCAGCGCAGCAAAATGCTCGGTTGCATGATGTTCATCGACCTGAACCGTTTCAAGCTGATCAACGATACCCTGGGCCGGTGCATCGGTGACGAATTGCTGCGCCAGGTATCGCTGCGCTTCCGTAGCGCCTTGCGCGACCAGGACCTGGTGGCGCGCCTGGGCGGCGATGAATTCGCCGTCGGCTTGTTCGACGTCGGCCAGCATTTCGAGGCCAGCGTGGTGGCGCAAAAGCTGATCGCCTCGCTGGCCGATCCCTTCCTGATCGAGGGTCACGACTTGCGCATCGGCGCCAGCATCGGCATCAGCGTCTACCCGCAGGACGGTGCCGACGCTGAAACGCTGCTGCGCCTGGCCGACATCGCCATGGCGCGCGCCAAGCAGGGCGGCGACAGCGAAGACGAAAGCGTCGCCTTCTATAGCCAGGACATGAACCTGGGCATGCAAGAACGCATGCGCATCGAAACCGGCCTGCGCCATGCCCTCGGCCATGGCGAATTGCTGCTGCACTACCAGCCCAAGTTTGCCCTCGACAGCGGCCGCATCATCGGCGCCGAAGCGCTGGTGCGCTGGAGCCATCCCGAGCGCGGCCTGGTGCCGCCGGCCGAATTCATCCCGCTGGCCGAGGCGACCGGGCTGGTGGTGCAGGTCGGCGAATGGGTGCTGGAAGCGGCTTGCGCGCAAGCCCAGGCGTGGCAGCGGGCCGGCCTGGGCCCGTTCCGCCTGGCGATCAACGTCGCCGCGCGCGAATTCACCCCGGCCTTGCCCGGGCGCGTGACAGAAATGCTGGCGCGCTATAAACTGTCGCCGGAATGGCTGGAACTGGAAATCACCGAAAGCACGCTGATGCACAACATCGAGCGCGTGATCGGCATCATGGACCGCATCACGGCGCTGGGGGTAGCCTTGTCGCTGGACGATTTCGGCACCGGGTATTCCAGCCTGTCTTACCTGAAGCGCTTTCCTATCGATACTTTGAAGATCGACCGCTCGTTCACGACCGGCATCCCGGGCGACGCCAACGATTGCGCGATCGCCAGCACGATTATCAGCATTGCCCAGCAGTTGAAGCACAAGGTGATTGCCGAGGGTGTGGAAACGGTCGAGCAGCTGGCGTTTTTGAAAAGCTCGGGGTGCGATGAGGTGCAGGGGTATTTGTTCGCGCGGCCCTTGCCGGTGGAAGAGTTTGAGCGGATGTTGCGGGCGAATTGGGCGGTAGCCAAGCAGGTCGGCGCTGAATAGCCGCTAGCGGGATGACTGCCATCGGCCGGGTGATTTATGTATAATGCTGCACGACAGGAAGCGTGGCCGAGCGGTTGAAGGCACCAGTCTTGAAAACTGGCGACGGTGTGAGCCGTTCGTGAGTTCGAATCTCACCGCTTCCGCCACTTCATTCCCCAATAACGTCCGCTAGACTCCGCAAAAACCCCTTTCCCATAGGGGAGAATCCAAAAAGATATTCCAGCGTAATCCGTTTGAATGCGTTAGAATCCGCTCATGTCATGTGGGTAGGAATGGGGGTTGGATTTATGGCGCTAAATATCAACAAACTTTCCGCTCTGGGTGTGAGC
>DASYLQ010000654.1:0-5839 GCA_036009485.1 Janthinobacterium sp. | reverse complement strand
GGCGTTGGCGTCGGCGTTGGCGTCGGCGTCGGCGTTGGCGTTGGCGTCGGCGTTGGCGTCGGCGTGGGCGTGGGCGTGGGCGGCGGCGTCGGCGTGGGCGGCGGCGTGGGAGGCGGCGTCGGCGTGGGCGGCGGCGTGGGCGCCGGCGGCGGCGGCGTCGGCAGCGATTCATTGCCGGACGCCGCCAGCGTCACCCGGCCTGTGGTCGAATGCAGTTGCGCTGCGGGATTGATATTGATGGCGGCGCCAGCTTTCAAGGCGATGTTGCCGCTGCCCGAAGTCACCTGGGCGCTGCTGCCGAAGGACAGGATATCGGCGGCCGAGCCGGTCGCGCCCGCTTCCAGCGCAATATTTCCGGAATCGGTATTGACCGCGCCGTCGATGGTCATCGGGCTGTGCGCGACCAGGCTGATGTTGCCGCTGGCGGTGCCGACAAACGCACCCGCCGGAACCAGCAGCAGACCGGTGTTCTGGATCGAAATGCCGCCGCCATTGCCGCCGAGGTCGCCGGCGTCCTGGCTCGCGTGCTGCAGCGTCAGCTGGCCGGGATGGCCGACGTGGTTGCTGATGTTGATGGGCGCCGTGCCTTCATTTGTGAAATTGCTGGCGCTCAAGGTCGAGACCTGGGTCAGCAGGGGCGCGCTGTCGCTGCCGATGCCGTTCCAGGCGTTCAGCGTCAGGGCATTGCCGCCGATGACGGCGGCGCCGCTCTCGCCGATGGGTCCGTATGCGGACAGGAAGATATCCCCGCCCGGATTGGCGATACCGTTGACGCTGTATCCCAGGCGGTTATCGGACAAGGGCGCCACATTGATGCCGCCCGTGTTCGCAAACGACAGCGTGGCGCCGGAGGAGGTCAGCGCGGCGCCGAAGTTCTGCACCTGGTTGCCGCTGCCCGCCAGGCTGACGTTGCCGCCGCTGACCACGGCCAGGTCCTGCACCTGGATGATGCCGCCGCTGGCCTCGCTCACGCCGCTGTTCGAGATGAAGGCCAGGCGCGTGGTGGCGGCGTTCAACTGGGCCGCCGAATTGCCGGTGAAGGTACTGCCGGCAGCCACGATATTGACCACCGCGATCGCGCCGGTGCTGCTCGAACCCAGGCTGATGCTGGGCGCTACGATCTGCGACAGGCTGCCCAGCGCCAGGCAGGCGCCGGAGCAGCCGTCGTCGCCGCCGCCGACGACGATCCCGGCGTTCGGCCTGTACGGCGCCAGGCTGACCGCGGCGGCCGTGACCGGCGACGAGATCACCATCGCATCGGCGCGCAGGGTGACGGTGCCGGCGCCGGCGTCGATTGCTTGCCCGGTGAAGATGGCGCCGCTGGCGGCGCTCAGCCGGACGTCGCGGCCATAGGTATTGATGCCCGTGATTGAGCCGACCGAGCCGACCGTGATGCCCTCGCTGAAGTTGTTGAACACCAGGCCGGGGCCGCTGCTGCCGGTTGGCGCATTCAGGTCCACGGCCAGCGTACCGATCTGGTTCAACTCCGGCATATTGATCGGTCCCGGCGCCTGCAGCGACAAACCCGGGCTGCTGATGATCGCACCGGCGGTTTGCGTAATGCCTTGCGCCGAATCGGATACCAGGCTGACGCTGGAAGCGGCGCTGATGCCGGTATTGCTGTTGCCGTTACTGTCGGTCAGGCTGGCGACGACAATGGGGCCGGTGGAATGGTAAGAGAAACCGCCCCCGTAAGCGTTGCCGCTGATGGCTGTCACCGTGTTGGCCGCTTGCAGGTCGACCGGACCATCGTACGCCGTCGCCAGCAGGCTGGACGGCCCACTGATGGGCGCATTCGATGCCTGTGCGATGCCGCTGTTGGAATTCAGCGACAAGAGACCGACATACGGCAAGTTGAGCGCCCCATCGATCGCCAGCGCATAGCCGCTGATGTCGAGTTCCGGCGCATGGATGGTGGCCAGCCCGGCGCTGCTGAGGGTGTATCCATCGCTGCTGCCGGTGCCGCCCAGATGCATGGACACGTAGTTGGCGGGAACGTAGATCGACACCGCGCCGCTGGCGTTGATGCTCTGGCCGCTGCCCGAGGCCAGCGTCATGCGCTGGCCCCCCAAGCCCAGTGCGCCGGTGCTGATCGTTGAATTATTGGTCACCGTTCCCAAGCCGGTATAGACCGTGCTCAGGCTCAGGTTGCTGGCCGCCAGCGGGGCATTCACCGTGATGTCGCCGCTGCTGCTCAAGCCGACCCAACCGGTGATCTTGCCCGGGGTTTTCAAGTCGAGGGCGCCGGCCACGGTGATGCTGGCCGAGTCATAAAACGGGCCGCCGATCAAAAGATCAGCGCTGCTGATGGTGCCCAGCGCCGTGTCGCTCAAGCCGAGCTGGCTGGATGAGCTGGCGGCGCCGCTGCCCAGCACGATATTCCTGCCGTAGGACTCAGGCAGAATGGTCACCTGCGCCTGCAAGTCGCTGAACGGCGCGGCGGCGATGGCGGCGCCGGCGGCGAAGTTCATCTGGTCCGCATTCAATGTGACGTCGGCGGCGCCCAGCCTGGCGCCGCTGAGCAGCGTGATCGCGCCGCTGCCGGGCGCCGTCGCCATCAGGTTCAAGCTTTCCTGGGCCTTGACGCTGGCGCTGGACGGCGACAAGGCATTGCCGACCGTGATGGAGGTGCCGCTCAGCGTGATCGAGCCGGCATTGCTGGCGCTGACTGCGTGCCCCACAGTGAGCACACCGGCGCTGCCGATGTCGATCTGGCTGCCGGTGCCGCTGCTGACGACGCCGTTGTTGCCGATGCTCAAGTCCCCAGCATTGCGGAAGGAAATATCGCCGGCGGCGCTCGCCGCCAGGCTGTGCACATTGTTGTTGGCGCCGGACAGGCTGATGGCGCCGCCGCTGCCCAGCGTCAGCGACGACGCTGTCAGGGGTACATCCCCGTCCTGGGAAATCGCGCCGGAGGCAGCCAGATTGATGGCGCCGGAAGCCGAGATGCCGCTCTGCTCCCCCGTGCTGGAGACGTCGATATTGCTGCCGCTATAGGAAAAATTCCCGGCGCTGGCCGAGCCGGCCAGCGCGCCGACGGCATTCCCGACCGAGGTCAGCGTAACCGATTTGGCGCCGGCGAACAGGGTGCCCGCAGTAATGCTGCCGCCGGTCTGGGCGATGGTGCCGCCGGCGAGCAGGGACAGGCTGCCGCTGGTGGTGATGGCCGCCTTGACTTTGATATTGTTGCCGGCCTGGGCAATCAAGCCGACGCCGCTGTTTTGCATCGTCACCGGCGCGCTGAATGTGATGTCGTGGCTGGCCAGCAGCGTGACGTCGCTGCTCGCGCCGGCGATCACGCTGGCGCCGATCGACGTCGTGCCGGTGGCGGGCCCGGCGTCGTAGCTGGCGACATCCGTCAAGGCCGCCGTGCCGCCGCTGGCCACCACGTCGATGTCGTAAGGGTCGAGCAGCCACTGGCCGGTCTTGCCCTGCGCCGCCAGCGTATTCACGCGGGCGCCGTCCAGCGCCAGGTAATGGCCCGAGGTTTCGACGAAACCGCCGTCGCCGCCGGTCGCGCCGCCCTGGGCCGAGATCTGGCCATACATGCGCGTGGCCTGCTCGCTCCAGACGATGACCTTGCCGCCGTTGCCGGTGGCGCCGGCGTCGGCGCTGATGACGGCGTTTTGCCCGACATAGGCGGACTGGGCGTTCGGCACGGCGGCGTTCCGGCCGTGTTCATCGCCGCCGACCAGGACGGTGCCGCCGCCGGCGCCGCCGCTGACGTCGATGCGGGCGTTGCCGGTCAAGCCGACCTGCTGGCCCAGCACCTCGACCGTGCCGCCCGTGCCGCCGGCGACGCCGGTGGCCATGGTGGTGCTGCCCGCCTCCAGCAGCGCGGTGCCGCTGGCTTTCAGCAGGATCTGGCCGTTTTCGCCGACCACCGCGCTGTTGGCGTTGATGTTGCCGCGCTGGTTGACCAGCGCGCCGTAGATGCCGACCTTGCCGCCCTGGGCGATGATCTGGCCCAGGTTGATGGCCTGGTCGGCCGGCGCCGACACCACCACCTGCAAGTCGGGATTGCTGGAATCGGCCAGTTGCACGCTATGCCCGGCGGCCAGGATCACCTGGCCCTGCGGCGAACTGATCAAGCCGCTGTTGTCGACGTTCGGCGCGATCAGGTAAACCTGGCCGCCGGCCGGCGTCTTGATCGTGCCTTGATTGCTGACGCTGCCGGCTACGCTGCCGGCGTTGAAATTATTTTTGCCGGCCAAAAAATCGGCGTTCGAGATATTCAGGCTGGACGCCACCAGGCCGTTGACGTCGACTTGCGAACCGGCGCCGAACAGGATGCCGTTCGGATTGATCAGGAAGACCCGGCCGTTCGATTGCAGCGCGCCGAGGATGCTGCTGGGGTCTTGGCCGGTGATGCGGTTCAGCACCGCGCTGCTGGCGCTTTGCTGGATGAAGCGGGTGGTCTCGCCGGCGTTGACGGAAAAGCTTTGCCAGTTGATGATGGTGTTCGGCGTGTTCGTGATCGAAAACATATTGCCCTGCTGCGAAAAGCTGGCCTGGCCGCTGACCACTTGCGGCGCCAGCGGATTGGCGGAAGCGGCGGCGAAACAGGCGCCTATCAGCAGCGGCAGGAACTTGCGCCGCGCGTGCAGGGCCGCGGGCAGAGGGGGAAAGGTGGTCTTCATGATGGGTGTCCGATATCCCTTAGTAGGATAAGCTCAGTCTGAAATGCAGGCGGTTGCGGCCGCCGCCGGTCGGGCCGGCGTGCGTGACGTGGCCATAGTCGGTCTGCAGGTTCATATTGTTGCGAAACGCGATGCGCAAGCCCAGGCCGGCGCTGGCGATCGTCATGTTCTCCAGTTCGCCCGGCAAGGCGTGGCTGCGTCTCAGGTAGGCCGCGTCGTAGAAGGCCAGCGCGCGGCATTGCCAGCGCAGGTTGCGGCACAGGCCGGGCGTGTACAGCTCGAGATTGCCGGTCGCGCCGGAATCGTCGGACACGACGCGCTCGTCGAAGCCGCGCACCGAGGTGGCGCCGCCGGCGCCGAACTGTTCGCCGGGGATCAGCGCGTCGGCGCTGTACTGGCCGTTGACGATGGCGCGCGCCTGCCAGTCGCCGGGCCAGGCGCGGGTGATATTGCCGGCGAAGCGCAGCAGGCTGTAGCCGGCGCTGGCGCCGGCGCGGGCGCGGCTGAAATCGTCCTGGCCGCCGCGCGAACCGCCGGGGATATTGTGCAGCAGGCTCAAAGAGATGTTGGCCTGGCCCGTCGCCAGCGCCCAGTTGCCCAGGTAAGTCACGCTGAGCGGATGCACGGTGACGTCGTTGCCCAGGTTTTCGCCCAGCAGCAGCACATTGTTCTTGAAAGCCTTGTAGTCGATGCCGTAGACCAGCTTCGGCTCGTAATTGCCGCTCACGTCCAGGTTCTGGTTATAGCGCGCGCCGAAGACGGCGCCCTTGCCGCTCACCGCCAGGTCGAAAATCCCCGCCGCCACGGTGCCGGAATCGACGTCCGAATAACTGCCGAAAAAGTCCAGCGAATCGCCCGAGGCGTACAGCGGCACGTGGTAGCCGACGCCGTACACGCTGACCCGGCTCGGGTCTTCCAGAGTGGTCGTGTATTGCAGGCTGAGCACGTGGTCCAGGCCCCACAGGTTGGCGTTTTGCAGCACGAAGCTGGCATGGGTCTTGCCGGTCTGTTCGGTGCCGGTATTGTCCAGGTTGACGGTAGTGCTCCAGATGCGCTCGTCGGCCACCTCGAGGTTGGCGTCGACTTCATCATCGAGCTCGCCGCTTTGCAGCTTCAGGCTGACTTTCTTGGCCGGGTTTTCATTCGCCAGCTTCAGGCTGGCCGAGACCTCGTTCAGGTTCGGCGTCCGGCCTTCCTGC
>DASYLQ010000653.1:0-2645 GCA_036009485.1 Janthinobacterium sp. | reverse complement strand
GATCAAGGACGGCTTCCTGGCGCGCCATATCCCGACCATCCGCAGCCTGTACAGCGACCAATGCCAGACCATGCTGGCGGCGCTGCAGCAACACTTCCCGGCCGGCGTCAGCTGGACCCGTCCCGAAGGCGGCATGTTCATCTGGGTCACGCTGCCGAAGCACGTCGACGCCAAGCAGTTGCTGGACGAAGCGCTGCGGCACAAGGTGGCCTATGTGCCGGGCGCGCCGTTCTACGCCAATGCGCCCGAGACCAACACGCTGCGCCTGTCCTTCGTCACAGTGCCGCCGGAACGCATCCGCCACGGCATTGAAATCCTCGGCAAGCTGATTTCGGCGCGCCTGTAAGCGCACCCGCCAGCGTGGACGCGCGCCGTCCATGCTGGCCCTTCTGCCATTCCCCTTCACGGCAATTGTTGCATTAAAGCAACATACCTTAACCCTTCGCAATTTTTAACTTTGATCACATTTCTGGTTGCGGCATGCTTTCCTGCCTATAAGTAACTATTTAGAATCCAAGAAAAAATACCTGAAGTTTTTTGTTTTGAGACAATTCGAGATATTTGCGACTAAAAGCTATAGATCGCCGGCCTTTTCTTCACAAAAGCAATAAGGAATTTCCCCACGTAAATGAGTGAAGCGGTATGATTTGAACAAATGGTTACTTTCGAACGCGGCGGAACCTTGCCGGCGCGCGCAGACACCCACATTGCCCGTACAGTCATCGATATAGACAGGTTCATGACGCTTCCATACCAGCCCCTTGCGCGCGCAGGCGCCCGCAGCCCAGGAAAAGGCCACGCTCCATGACCGCAGGCAGTCTGGGTTTCGCCCAGCGGCGCGAAGCCGCCATCTTGATTGTCGACGACGCCCCCGCCAACCTCGGCGTGCTGCGCAACATGATGGTCCAGCAGGGCTACCAGACCTTTGTCGCCACCTCGGGCGAGCGGGCGCTGGCGATCGCCCGGCGCGTCCAGCCCGACCTGATCCTGCTCGACGTCGTCATGCCCGGCATGGACGGCTTCGAGACCTGCCGCCAGCTCAAGCAGCATGCCGCGACGCAGGGCATACCGGTCATTTTCATGAGCGCCAACACCGAGACGGATGACATCGTGGCCGGCTTCGACATCGGCGCCGTCGACTACATCGGCAAGCCGTTGCGCATGGCCGAA
Organism: Janthinobacterium sp.; assembly: GCA_036009485.1. Lineage (GTDB taxonomy): Bacteria > Pseudomonadota > Gammaproteobacteria > Burkholderiales > Burkholderiaceae_D > Janthinobacterium. Next base: position 1,475 of record DASYLQ010000653.1, on the reverse strand, counting down.
GTATGCGCCCGGGTGCGCACCCAGCTGCAGATCCGCAGCAACAGCGAGACCCAGCAGGAACAGGCCGAGCGCCTGCGCACCATCGTCAACAGCATGGCCGAGGGCTTGCTGATCATCGAAGCCGACGGCCGCATCCAGTTCACCAACCCGGCCTGCGACCAGTACCTGGGCTACCAGGAAAACGAGCTGGCCGGGCGTTCCATCGCCGATTTGCTGAGCCCTCTGGTGGCGCAGGAATACCTGGATTATTTCGCCATGTACGCCGCCAGTCCGGACACGGCGCACAAGCACGGCACGCGCGAAGTGGCGCTCAGGCAGCGCAACGGGAGCAGCATCGGCATGGACCTGACGCTGACGCCGATGTACCTGCGCCAGCCGCTCTACATCGGCCTGCTGCACGACATCACCCACCACAAGCAATCCGAGGATGCGCTGCAGCGCGCCGCCTATATCGACCCGCTGACGAAGATCGCCAACCGGCGCCATTTCGACAGCTTCCTCGAGAAGGAATGGCAACGCGCGGTGCGCAGCGGCGCGCCGCTGTCGCTGGTGGTGCTGGACGTCGACCACTTCAAGCTGTACAACGACTCGCTGGGCCACTCGGCCGGCGACGCCTGCCTGCGGCAGGTGGCGCAGGCGATCCAGTCGCACGCCAGCCGGCCGACCGACTTGGCGGCGCGCTACGGCGGCGAGGAATTCGTGCTGCTGTTCGCCGAGACCGACGCCGCGGCGGCGCTGACGGTGGCGCAAGCGATCCGCGCCCACGTCGAGGCGCTGCGGCTGCCGCACCCGCGCTCGGCGACCTCGGAATGGATCACCGTCAGCATCGGCGTGGCGACCATCCACCCGCACCAGCTGGACGACCGCGAAGCGCTCTTCGTCGCCGCCGACCGCGCCATGTACGTCGCCAAGGAAGGCGGCCGCAACCAGGTGCAAGCCACCAGCTCCGGCAGCTCGGCCTGGGAAGCGGTCAAGGCCCTGGTCATGCGTTAAGGGCACCTTCGAAGCGCCTTTAAGCGGTATCAAAACCGCGGAGCCCACATAGCCGTCAGGCCAGCGCCTCTTTGGCCGCCTCTTCCGGCGTCAAGCCATCGTAAAACTGGTCGGTAAACCACTCGACCTGCTCTTCGATGTGTTCCTGCGCCTCGGCGACGCTGGCGCCGCCCTTGACCAGGAAGCCTTCGACTTCGATGCACCAGTTGATCAATTCCAGCGTTTCCGGATCCAGCTCTTCTTTTTTCTTCGGCATGTCATTTCCTTTCAGTTCGTCGTGTCCTGGATCAACTTAGTTGGCGGCGGGAGGTTGCGCCAGCATCGATACGGTCTTGGCCTTTTCCGGATACAGCACCACCTGCACATAGTTGTCCATGTTGAAGTAGCGCCGCGCCGCCTGCTTGATGTCGTCCGGCGTGATCGCGCCGATGCGCTGCTCGACCGTCAGGATGTCGTTCGGGTCGCGGCCGTTGATCAGCGCA
>DASYLQ010000652.1:0-12665 GCA_036009485.1 Janthinobacterium sp. | reverse complement strand
CGGTATGGCAGCGGAAGCGCCTGGGCGAACCTTCCCGGACTTCCCATAAGGCGCCCTGGCATTCCGGACAGGTAAAGGTCGACGGCGAGGCGATGCCGTTCAAGTCTTCCATATCCGCCTGTCCCCTGCTGAAGCGATTTTCAGTCGTGATCCAGTCCGCCACCGGCGCCCGGTACTGGTTGACCTGCAAGTCGTGCTGTGCGGCGTGCACAGCCATCCTGACCAGCGCCGGGCCGATGTCATCGAGCGGCAAGACCATATCGATATCGACATTCGCCTGTGCGCTGGCGGGCATGTCGGGCGCCAGCGCCTGCGCCGGGTCTTGCACGACGCTCATGCCGCCGCAAGCCTTGACCGCCTTCAGGCCGGCGGTGCCGTCATCCAGGTAGCCGGTCAGGACGATGCCGGTCACCCGTGCGCCATATTCCGCCGCAGCAGAGCGAAACAAGGGGTCGATCGCCGGCCGGGTATGGTTTTCCTTCGGCCCGTGCGACAGCGTGACGCTGCCGCCGGCCAGCATCAGGTGGCGGTCCGGCGGCGCGATCAGGATCGTCGATGGACGGACCGGTTCGCCGTCGCAGGCATGGCGTATCGGCAAGGCGCTGACTTTCGACAAAAGCTCGGGCAGGATGCTGGGACGCGCGCCGATGTGCATCACGATAAAAATGGCGGCTGGAAAGTCGGATGGGAGCGCGCCTATAATTTTTTTTAATGCGTCCAGCCCGCCAGAGGACGTTCCGATGACGATTATTTTGTGCATGGCGGTGAGTGCGCGCTGTCCGGCCGCGGCGGCTCGGCCCTGGCCGTATCATGCTGGCAAGGACGGCGCTTCTGGTGTGTGAACAATACGCGTCGGGTAACGGCCTTGCTGACGCGATGCTCGCGCAAGTGCAAGGCGGCCCGGACCCAACCCTGGGTTTGTTCGATGGCCAGGGCGGCATCGACCGCCGCCGCCGTCGACAAGTCCTGGCGCAGCCGCGAGGTGTGCAGGTTATATTGCACCTCGCGCAAGACGGCGGCACAAGCCCGGTCTTGCTGGATCACCATCGTCGACACGGCGCTGGCAGGGCTGTTTTGGGCGGGCGGCGACGGCTGTCCCGCGCGGGCGCCGCAGCGCGCCAGGCATTCGGCGGCAATCTGCGCCGCTGTCGGCTCGGGTATCGTCTTCGGCGTGGCGGTGCCGCCGCTGTGCTTACTGCTTTCTCGTCGCGCTTGCATTATTGCCTTTCGCAGCGAATGGTTTCGGGGGGATATGCTCAGGCATGGCTTCGGCTTCGGCCTTGGCGGTCAGGGCACCCCTGGGTAGATTTCGCTTCTACCATTGCATGCGATGCCGGAAAGGTCTGTACGCTGGCGCACTGTGGCGGTTTTTCCGCGTCGGCGCGCAAGCAGCGATGCATTAGCTACTGGAATAGGCTCTTAAATGTCCAGAGCGGCACACAATAGTGCCGCTCCGGATGTCTTCGCCATGCTGCGGATTACCGCGCGACGTGCTCGGGCGCCGCCGGGATGCCATCCGTTGCGAGCTGCAGATGCGGCTCGGCCTTGTGCTCGCCGGCCAGGAACATGTACATCGCCGGCACGACAAACAGGGTGAACAGGGTGCCGATCGACAAGCCGGTGAAGATCACCAGTCCCATCGCCTGGCGTCCCGCGGCGCCGGCGCCGGAAGCGACCACCAGCGGCACCACGCCGAACACCATCGCCGCCGTGGTCATCAGGATAGGGCGCAGGCGGGTGCCGGCCGCTTCCTCGATCGCTTCGCGCTTGCTCTTGCCGGCGGCGCGCAAATGGTTCGCCACTTCGACGATCAGGATGCCGTGTTTGCTGATCAGCCCCATCAGGGTCACCAGCCCCACCTTGGTATAGATATTCACCGAAGCAAAGCCGAGGAAGATAAAGATCATCGCGCCGAACAGCGCCAGCGGCACCGACACGAGGATCACGGTCGGGTCGCGGAAGCTTTCAAACTGCGCCGCCAGGGTCAGGAAGACGATGATCACCGCGAAAGCCATGGTGATCAGGAAGCCGCCGGATTCCTGCATGAACTGGCGCGACGGACCGGCATAATCGACCGTATAGCCGGCTGGCGCCACTTGCTGCAGCGTGTCGCGCAGGTATTGCAGGATCTCGCCTTGCGAAGCGCCGGTGACGCCGGAAATCGTCGCCGAATTGAGCTGCTGGAAGCGGGTCACCGATTCCGGCACCGTGCTGAATTTCAGGCTGGCGACGGTGCTGGCCGGGATCATGCTGCCGTCCGGCGTCTTGATATAAAAATTGAGCACGTCGGACGGGTTCAGGCGATTCACCTGCAGCACTTGCGGGATCACCTTGTAGGAGCGGCCGGCAATCGAGAAGTAGTTGACGTAGCCGCCGCCCAGCGCGGCGCCGAGCGCGTTGCCGAAATCCTGCTGCGTCAGGCCCAGCATGGCCAGCTTGCCGCGGTCGACTTCGACCGTTGCCTGCGGCGAATCGAGTTTCAGGTCGGTGTCGGCGAAATAGAATTTGTGGTCGGCGCGCGCCTTGTCCAGCACTTGCTGCGCCACCGCATTCAGGTTTTCAAATGGTTCGGTGGTGGTGATGACGAATTGCACCGGCAGGCCGGAGGTGCCCGGCAGCGGCGGGAACTGGAAGGCGGCGACGCGGCCGCCGGCGATGCTATTCCATTTCGCCTGCAGGTCTTGCTGGATTTCATGCGCCGAACGGCCGCGCGCTTCCCACGGCTTCAGCAGCACGCCGCCGATGCCGGCATTGGTGGTCGGCACGCCGGTGATCTGGAACATCTGCTGGTATTCCGGCATCGACTTGGCGATATTGAAGACCTGGTCGGCATAGGTCTGCATCTGCTGCGAGGTGGCGGTCGGCGCGCCGACCACCTGCGACAGGACGATGCCCTGGTCTTCCTCGGGCGCCAGTTCGGACTGCGACATCATGAACATGATGCCCAGGCAAACCATCAGCAAGAGGCCCAGGACGATCAGCACGGCCCAGGTGCTCAGCAGGCTGTGCAGCACGCGCAGGTAGCCGCGGTGGACCTTGTCGAAGACGCGGTCGATGGCTTTCACGAAGCGGCCCTCGTCCTGGCTGGCGCGGAAAAAGCGCGCGCACATCATCGGCGACAAGGTCAGCGCGACGATGCCGGACACCGCCACCGCGCCGGCCAGGGTGAAGGCGAACTCGGTAAACAGCGCGCCCGTCAAGCCGCCCTGGAAGCCGATCGGCACGTAGACGGCGATCAGCACGACGGTCATGGCGACGATCGGACTGCCCAGTTCGCGCGCGGCGATCAGCGACGCATCCAGCGGCGACTTGCCTTCCTTCATGTGGCGGTCGACGTTTTCCACCACGATGATGGCGTCGTCGACCACCAGGCCGATGGCCAGCACGATCGCCAGCAGGGTCAGCAGGTTGATCGAATAACCGAGGATCAGCATGACGAAGAAGGTGCCGATCAGCGACAGCGGCATGGCGATGATCGGCACGATGACGGCGCGGAAACTGCCGAGGAAGAGGTAGATCACCAGCGTGACGATGATCAGCGCTTCCACCAGGGTCTTGATGACCTCGTTGATCGAGGTATTGATGAAATCGGTCGAGTCATACACGATCTGCCCGGTCAAGCCACTCGGCAACTGTTCCTGGATCGGCGGGAAGGCCACGCGCACGCGCTTGGCGACGTCGAGGATGTTGGCTTCCGGCGCCACCTTGATGCCGATAAAGACCGAGCGCACGCCGCTGAAGGCGACGTTGAAGTCGTAGTTTTCCGAACCCAGGGTGACGGTGGCGATATCTTCCAGGTGGACGATGGCGCCGTTGCTCTGTTTCACAGACAGTTGCTTGAACTCGTCCACGGTGTGCAGGTCGGTGCCGGCGGTCAGCGGCACGGTGACCATCTGGCCTTTCGACGCGCCCAGGCCCGTGAGGTAATTGTTCGACGCCAGCGCCGCGCTGACGTCGGCCGCGGTGATGCCGTGGGCCGCCATCTTCGAGGCATCGAGCCAGGCGCGCAGCGCGAATTGCCGGGCGCCGAGCAGCTCGGCCGTCTGCACGCCTTCGATCGAGTCCAGCTTGGGCTTGACGACGCGCGCCAGGAAATCGGTGACGTTATTCGTCGGCAGCGTATTGCTGTAGAAACCCAGGTACATCGCGTCCGTGGTCTGGCCGATCTGCACCGTCAGCACCGGCTGCTGGGCTTGCGGCGGCAACTGGTTGCGCACCGAATTGACCTGGGTGGTGATCTCGGTCAGCGCGCGGTTCGAATCGTAGTTCAGGTGCAGGGTGGCGGTGATGGTCGAGACGCCGCTATTGCTCGACGACGACAGGTAGTCGATGCCTTGCGCCTGGGCGATCGCCGATTCCAGCGGCTGGGTGATGAAGCCGGCCACGGTTTGCGCATCGGCGCCATAGTAGGTGGTGGAAATGGTCACCACCGCGTTTTGCGTCTTCGGATACTGGTTGATCGGCAGGCTGAACAGCGAACGCAGGCCGAGCACGACGATCAGCAGGCTGATCACGCTCGCCAGCACCGGCCGCCGGATGAAAATATCGGTAAATTTCATGGCACCTCCTTAATGTTCCTGCGGAGCCGGGTTCGGATTGTCGGCCGGCTGGACCTTGTTGTCGACGATGACAGGAGAGCCGTTTTTCAATTTCAACTGGCCGCTGGTGACCACGGTATCGCCTTCCTTGACGCCGGTCAGGATGGCGACCTGGTCGCCGCGGGTGGCGCCGGTGGTGACGAAGACTTGCTGCGCCACCAGTTGCGTATTGCCCTTGTCATCCTTCTTGCCGTCTTTCGGCGGCGCCAGCGTGAACACGGTCGAGCCGTAAGGGTTGTAGGTGATGGACGTCTGCGGCAGGGTCAGGTAACGCTGGCGTTCGCCCTGGTCCAGCGCAACATTCGCGAACATGCCCGGCAGCAGTTGCCGCTTGGCGTTCGGGATGGTCGCTTCGACCTGCACGTTGCGGGTGACGGTATCGACTTTCGAATTCAGCGAGGAAATCTTTCCGGGGAAGGCGGCGCTAGGGAAGGCGTCGGTGCTCAGCGTCAGCTTCTGGCCCACGGCCAAGCCGGCCAACTGCTTTTGCGGCACGAAGAAATCGACGTAGACCGGATCGATGGTTTGCAGCGTCACCAGCTTGTCGCCCGGATTGATATATTGGCCGGGATTCACGTTGGTGATGCCGAGCTTGCCGGCGAAGGGGGCGCGGATGGTTTTCTTGTCGACCAGCGCCTGCTGCTGGGCTACCAGCGCCAGGCGGTTTTTCAGGTCGGCCTGGTCGTTGTCGAGCTGGGCCTGGCTGATCGCCTGGGCTTCGAACTGGGCCTTGTCGCGCTTGAGCACCGTGGCCGACAGTTCGGCCGAGGCCTGCAGCGCGCGCAACTGGGCGATGTCCGAATCGGCGTTCATCTGGAACAGCACCTGGTTGGCCTTGACTTCTTCGCCGGACTTGAACTTCACCTGGGTCACCAGGCCGGCGATCTCGCTCGTCACGTCGACGCCGCGCACCGGCACCAGCGTGCCGACCGAGGCGATCTGCGGTTGCCATTCCTGGCCTTCCACCTTGACCGCGGTGACGGTTTGCGCCCCCGGTTTCGGCGAGCTGGCAATCAGCTTCTTGATCTGCAAAAATTTGCCGAACGCCAGGACGGCGATCAGCAGGATGACGCACCCTACCATGATGAGCATACGCTTGGTCATGAATCCTTCTCCTGCGGTTGTAGTTTAATTATTGACGGCAGCAGCGCCCGACGCTGTCGCCATGGCCGGCTGGCGGTTCCACCAGCCGCCGCCGAGCGCCTGGAACAGCGCGGCGGTGTCGGCGTAGCGGGCGGCCTGGGCCTGGACCAGATTGATATGCGACTGCTGGTAAGTGCGCTGGACGTCGAGCAGCACCAGGTAGCTGGTGGCGCCGAGCTTGTACTGGGTGGTGACCAGCGCCAGCGACTCGGCCGCCGTCGCCTCGACCTCGGCTTGCGCCTTCAAGGTGCTGGCGTCGGAATCGAGGGCGCGCAAGCTGTCGGCGACGTTCTGGAAAGCCGTCAGCAGGGTCGCCTTGTATTGCGCCGCGGCTGAGTCAAAAGCCGCCTCGGCCGCGCGGCGTTGGGCGGTCAGCGCGCCGCCGTTGAAAATCGGCTGGGTCAGGCCGGCGGCCAGGCTCCAGATGACGTTGTTGGCTTCGAACAAGTCATGCGGCGTCAGGCTCTGGCTGCCGTAACTGCCGCTCAGGTTGAACTGCGGATACTGGTTGGCCGTGGCCACGCCGACCAGGGCGCTGGCCTGATGCAGCAATTCCTCGCTGGCGCGGATATCGGGCCGCTGGCGCACCAGGGCCGACGGCAGCGACACCGGCAATTGCTCCGGCAAGGTCAGCGATTCCAGCAGGAACTCGGGAATGCCCGCTTCGCTAGGCAATTTGCCGACCAGCACGGACAACTGGTGGCGGGTTTGCGCCAGCGCTTTTTCCAGCGACGGCAGGCTGGCTTGCGCCTGCGCCACCTGGTTGCGTTGGGTCAGCACGGTGATGCGCGGAATGGCGCCGAACTGGAATTGCTTTTCAATCAGGCCAAGCTGCTGGGTCAGCGCATCCAGCACCTCGTGCGTCGCCTTCAGTTGCGCCCGCAGCGACGCTTCGCGGATCGCCGTCGTGATCACGTTCGCCGTCAGCGCCAGATAGGTCGCCTCGAGCTGGAAGCGCTGGTAATCGATGCTGGCTTGCGCGCTTTCCAGCGTGCGCCGGGTGGCGCCGAAGACGTCCGGCGTGTAAGCCACATTGACCGAGGCGTTATACAGATTGAAGACGCCGCCGCCGGGAATCTGCAGTGGCGATACCTTTTCGCGAACGGCGCCGAGTTGCGCGGTGACGCTGGGATATGCCAGCGTGCCGGCTTGCGCCCTGTAATTTTCCTGGGCCTGGCGCAGGGCGGCTTCGGCCGTCGCCATGTTCGGATTCTGCTCCAGCGCCGAGCGGATCAGCTGGTCCAGCGCCGGAGACTGGAAGAGCGACCACCACTGCGCCGGAATATCCTGGCCCATGGCGATGCGCTGCGCCGCGCCGCCCGCCGTCGGCGCCGAATCGGTCTGCGCCGGCATGGGCGTCGGGGTGTAAGACCCGCCGGCAGCCGCGGCGGGCAGGTCGGGAGATTTGAAATTGGGGCCGACGGCGCAGCCTCCCATCCCCACGCTGAAGGCCGCCGCGACGCCAAGGCGCCGGACCAGCACGGGGAATTGCTTGATTTTTTGTTTTTTCAATTGGCAGACTCCTGCGATCCGGACCAGGCAAATGCCTGTTCGCTATTTAGAGAACCTCGACAAACCTAGTGCGCAGCCCGCTCTCGCGTCTGCGTTGCTGACCGGCTCGGCGCCTCCGTACGGGTATTGCTATCCTAGTGGACCACGAAAAACCTACTGCGCAGCCCGCTCTCGCGTCTCCGTTGCTCACCGGCTCGGCGCCCCCGTACCTCCGTACGGCTGCGCTACTCAACACGATATCGGGCTTGCTCGCTACGGTTTTCGAGGTCCCCCCTAATACTTTTTATGTTGCTGAATGAAATTACTGAATTCAAAGTCAATTATATTGGGACCATGAAGTTTAAGTAAAATTCTTTAGTAAATTGTGTGAAGTTTGTATCAAAAAAATTTATTTTTGAATACTTTTTCTTCACCGTCATTTTTCGCCTTTGCCGCGCTGCACTTTGCCGAAATGGCGCGACAGAGGGCTGCAGGACGAGCGCTCCGACGATGGTGGCAATGAAGCCGGCCGACAGGGGGGATTGGGTAGTGTTGGGAGAACAGAACCCGTCTCTGGCATATTGCTGGGGAAATACGCGAACTGGTGCGCGTATATTTTGCTTCGATACAGGGCGCGTATCGGGCGCGTATCGCGATGCGGCAAAGCCGCCGGCCGGTGCCGCCGCGGCCTGCGACCGGCTTACCGACTACGCCGGCAAGGCGTCCGCCAGGCCGCCGTCGCGTTTTTCGACGGCGACGGAAATGCCCAGCACGATAATCCCGCCCACGGCCAGCGCGGCGCCGACCCAGCCGGTCGAGCGCAGGCCCAGTCCCATCGCGATCGCCATGCCGCCGGCCCAGGCGCCCAGCGCGTTGGCGATATTGAAGGCCGAGTGGTTCAGCGCCGCCGCTACGGTTTGCGCATCGCCGGCCACATCCATCAGGCGCGTCTGCACCGCCGGACAGACGGCAATGCCGGCGCCGATGGCGAACAAATTCAGCGCCGCCGCCCAGACATTCGCGCTGGTATAGGAAAAGGCCGCCAGCGCCAGGGCATTCCAGATCAGCACGCCGAAAATGGTCCAGATGCGCGACAGATCGGCCAGCCGGCCGCCGATCAGGTTGCCGATGGTCATGCCGATGCCGATGACCGCCAGCAGCAGCGAGACCACCCATGGCGAAACCTTGGTAATTTCCAGCAGGGTCGGGGTGACATAGGTATAGACCGCAAACATGCCGCCAAAGCCGATCGCCACCATCAGCAGCGTCAGCCAGACTTGCAGGCGGCGAAACACGCCCAGCTCGCGGCGCGGGCTGGCATTGCCGGCGCCAACCTTCGGCACAAAAATACGCACCATCAGCATCGTCAGCAAGCCCAGAGCGCCCACCGCCAGGAAGGCGAAGCGCCAGCCTATGCCTTGTCCCAGCCATGTCGCCAGGGGCACGCCGACGATATTGGCCACCGTCAGTCCCATCAGCACGCGCGCCACGGCCCGGGCGCGGTGCTCGGGCGGCGCCAGCGCGGCCGCCACCAGGGCCGCCACGCCGAAATAGGCGCCGTGCGGGATGCCGGCGACGAAACGGGCCAGCACCAGCATGCCGTAGTTCGGCGCGAGGGCGGCCAACAGGTTGCCGACAGCAAACATCAACATCAGGCAAACCAGCATCAGGCGGCGCGGCATGCGCGCCAGGAAAATCGTGATCAGGGGCGCACCGACCACTACGCCGAGCGCATAGGCACTGATCATGTGGCCCATTTCCGGCAGCGTGGTATGCAGATCACGGGCGACCACCGGCAAGATGCTCATGGAGGCGAATTCGCCGGTGCCGATGGCCAGGCCGCCAACGGCCAGGGCCAGATCGGCCAAACCTGCGCCATAAGGAGCGCTGATGCGTGGAGACAAGGGATCGAGAGGGTTGTGCATATCGGTGATGTATTGTTGACGAAGCCGGCAAGGACGCCAGGCGCAAGACGAAGGATATCATGCAGTGCAGCAAATCTGCCGGGGAGCCGGGGTTTTCTGGCTGGCGACAGTGGTTTTTTGTTCGGCTGCGCGTGATGCGCGCGAGGTGTTGCGGCTGCTTGCGGCTAGAATGCGCTCCGGGTTTCCGCGTTTGCCTTCAAATCGCTGCCCGGCTGCATGAAACGCTATCCAGGAAGAGTTTGTTTGAAAAATTGTTTATTTTTATTTATTGCCGGCGCCGCGCTGTGCTGCCACGCGGCCGCTTCCCGGAATAGCTTGCCAGCCGCGGCCAGGAAGCCGATGGCGCCGGATACGCTGACGGCGGTGCAACGCGCCGCGCCGGTCGGCCCGAATGCCAGGGGGGCGAATGTCTTGCGGGCGGAGGTCTTGCTGGACCGCGCCCACTTTTCACCCGGCGAGATCGATGGCGCCTACGGCGGCAATCTGCGCCAAGCCATCCGCGGCTACCAGAAATTGAACCAGTTGCCGGTCACCGGCGTGATCGACGCCGCCACCTGGGCGGCTTTGGAAACCGACAAGGCGCCGGTACTGAGTTCGTACACGGTCAGCGCGCAAGATGCGGCCGGCCCGTATGTGGCGCTGCCGGCCGGCATGGCGGCGAAGGCGAAGCTGGCTGAACTGGGTTATGCGGACGCCGCCGAAGCGCTGGGCGAAAAATTCCACAGCAGCCCGGCCTTGCTGAAAAGCCTGAATCCGGGCAAGACGCTGGGCCGCGCCGGCGAGCAAATCATGGTGCCGAACGTGGCCGCCGCCAGTCTGCTGCCGAAGGCCTCGAAGATCATGGTCAGCAGCGCCGACGGCACGCTGACCTTGCTCGACGGCAGCGGCACGCCATTTGCCCAATTCCCTGCCAGCACAGGCAGCGTGCACGATCCCTTGCCGCTGGGCCGATGGCTGGTCAAGGGCGTCGTCAGCCGCCCGGTATATCAATACAACCCGAAGCTGTTCTGGGATGCCAAGGCAGGCGACGCCAGGGCGAAGATCGCCGCCGGCCCGAACAATCCGGTGGGCCTGGTGTGGATCCAGCTGAGCAAGGAGCATTACGGCATCCACGGCACGCCCGAGCCGGCGAATATCGGCAAGACCCAGTCGCACGGCTGCATCCGCCTGACCAACTGGGACGTGCTGGCGGTAGGGCGGGCCGTGACGCACGGCGTGGTGGTCTTGCTGCAGGAATAGGCTCTAAGCAAGTTTCCTGCGCAAGGTTTCTTCGATGACGCGCTGGGCCGTCAGCACCACCGAGCGGTCTATCGACATGCCGTCGACGGCGACGGCGCCGCCGCGCGCCACTTCGGCCGCGGCGAGGATGCGGTTGGCCCATTCGATTTCACGTTGCGCTGGCGCAAAGGCACGGTTGACCACCGGAATCTGGCGCGGATGAATGCACAGCTTGCCGCCGAAACCGAGCCGGCGCGCATAACTGGTGTCGTCCTCGATCTTGGCGAAATCGTCGATCTCGGTAGTTACGCCATCGACCGGCTTTTGCAAACTGGATACGCGCGACGCCAGCACGATCTGCGAACGGAAGAACAGCAGTTCGTCGCGGTCGCCGTCGATGCCCATGTCGAGCTTGAAGTCGATGGCGCCGAACAGCAGCCGCTTGACGCGCGGCGCCGCGGCCAGTTCCTTGATGCGCGAAAACCCCAGCATGGTTTCGATCAGCGGATAGACCGGCGAGCCGGGCGAAGCGCTGGCGATATCATCGACCCGCTCGGCTTTCGGCAGCACGACGCCGGCGATGCCGGGCCGGCGGCACAGCCGCAAATCGTCGCCGAAGCAGCCGGAATTGACACAATTGATGCGCACCAGTACCGGCACTTGGTTGTCGCGCGCTTCCGGGCCGTCCAGCCAGTTGGCCAGGGCGTCGCGCGCCGCCGGTTTTTCGGACGGCGCGACGGCGTCTTCCAGGTCGATGATCACCGCGTCGGCGCCGGACGCACAGGCCGTGGCGAAACGCTCCGGCCGGTTGCCGGGGACGAACAGGTAGGAATGGACGAAAGGCGATGGCGTGGTCATGAAGGTCTCCTTTATGCGCCGCACAGCTGGGGAAACCAAGCTTGTCGGCGATGGCGGCTTGCTCGCCGGACATGGCTGCACTCGCGAATGCGGCCGGATGCATGCCCCTTCCGTGTCGATTCTACGCGCCTTGATCTGCCGCAGGGACTTGAAAGTTTCCACAAGCGGCCTCAAAACAAGATTATTGTTCGGTGGCGCACAGTGCGCTTAGGAAACGACCTTTAATGTTGATTCATGGATAATTCAAAGAAAATGGCCGGCTTGGCCGGCATCGCCAGCGTCTTGTGGCTGGGATTGACCGCGGCGGTGGCGGCCAACCAGAGCCGGCTGCTGTTTAATCCGCGCACCAAACGCGAGGTGCACAAGCCGTCCAGCAGCGGCCACCGGACGCGCTCGCTGATTCTGCGCGCCAAGGACGGCACCCGGCTGTCGGGCTGGCTGATGACGCCGGCGGTGCCCGGCCCGCATCCGGCCGTCATCTATTTTGGCGGCCGCTCGGAAGAAGTGTCGTGGATCGCGCGCGACGCCGGCAGGTTGTTTCCCGGCATGGTGGTACTCGCCGTCAATTACCGCGGCTATGGCGATTCCCACGGCGCTCCGGCCGAACAATCGCTGATCGAGGATGGCAGCATGTTGTTCGACTGGCTGGCCGAACGCCCGCACGTCGATCCGAAACGCATCGCCGTGGTGGGGCGCAGTCTCGGCTCGGGCGTGGCGGTCCAGGTGGCGTCCGGCCGGGATACCCATTCGCTGGTGCTGATCACGCCCTACGATTCGATCCTCGCAATCGCCAGGCGGCGCTTCCGCGCGATTCCGGTCGGCTATGTCTTGCGCCATCGTTTTGAATCGGTCAAATATGCCGCGGCGCTGAAAGCCCACACTTATGTATTGCGGGCCGCCTCGGACGACGTGGTGCCGCATTCGCACACCGACTTGCTGGTGGCGCAATTAGGCAAGCTATATGCCGATGAAATTGTGCCGGAATCGGATCACATGAATATTCCTTACCTGGAATCGACGCAGTTGATGATCGCGAATTTCCTGACCGGGCGTTTCAGCCTGGCGCTTCCGGACACGATCGCCGCATCAAGCCTTGATGTCGATGATCGTGCCGAGCCGCTGGTCGGCCTTGAATGACTTGCGGGCGCTTATTTGCCGCGCCTGGTCTCGATGGCCTCGATCTGGTCCATGATGCGGTTCATGCGCGCTGCCAGCGCCTGGTAAGGTTTCGGCGACGCCAGGTCGACGCCGGCGGCTTTCACCAGGTCGTAGGGATAGGCCGAACCGCCTGCACTGAGCATCTTCAGATAGCTTTCCCGCGCGCCGGGCTCATTGGCAATGATGCGCTGGGAAAAGTCCTGTGCCGCGGCAATCGAGGTGGCGTACTGGAACACATAGAACGCATTATAAAAATGCGGAATATACGCCCACT